>JARFRD010000201.1 GCA_029287435.1 Gammaproteobacteria bacterium | reverse complement strand
GGCAGTCACCAAGCTTGCCTTAAGGCGTAATGACCTTCAGTCTATCCTGAATATTAGATTCTTCTAAAGGTCCGCTTAGGGTCGTTAGCGGACTGTCGGGCGTAAAAATAGTGAAATTCCGGCCTGGAATAGGATGAGCGTCCGAGATCGGCCAATAGCGGACGTTCATCATAAAATCTTAAGCAACAAGCAACCATCTCGATTGTACTCGGCATATCTGCTAAAGCGCACTCATATTAAGCAAATATTCAAATCATAGTATCAACCTGGTGCATAAATTCAGATATGGTTTGCACCAATAAAGAGCCGAGATTTCCTGGTTACCAACATTATCAAGCGCTTACAAAATAAACCATGAAGTGGCATGTTATTTGCCTTTAATATCTATATCAATGCTCGCCATTGGTCAGAGCCAAAGGATAAAAATAATAAACAAAAAAGGAGGACTTACGATGCCATCTAAATTGTTAATTACTTTGTTATTTATTTGTAGTTCTCAGGTGAGCCATGCTGAGTCATTACTAGATCAGAAAGAGCTTGAAATAGAGTCGTATATAGTCAAGCTCGATAAAGTTAACTATCTACCAAATTTACTACCCATAATTCTGAAGAATAAAGATTTCATTGGTCTCACTGATGACCAGGTTACATATCTTGATGATTGGCGCAAAAAGAACAGAACGCCGATGCTTGCTGCAATGAAGGATGTTACTAAAAAGCGTATTGAAATGAAGGAAGCTGCCTTATCACCGAATATTTCATCGGCCAGACTCATCCAGCTGCAGAATGATATTTTCAGACTTCATCGTGAAGTACTGGAATATAAACTTTCATGCCGTGAACACGTTGTTCGTACATTTGACAATGAGAACTGGTCAAGTTTCTTCCTGGTGTTGGCTGACGAAGATATCGGAGCCCCTATACCCGTTAGCTACGCAGAGAAGTAATTTAGTACGAATAATTTCGTGGAATGTACGTCTTTATTTTTAAATCAATATTTGCGGTGGGTTTAAATCCCTTTCATGCATGAGCCGGACATGCCGCAAATATTCCGGAAGATACGCTGCTGGTCTCCTCCAATTCGGTTTGGTTGCGCCGACGTATCGAAAGGCAACCACTATTTTACGAGTGTTTGCTACCGGCCAATAGCAGACGTTCGTGTCGTCAAGATTTATGGCGCCGGAAAATCCTTTAGACAGCACCTTCCAGAAGGATTACGGGCTTCACATTCGCAAACATGTTCCTTGGTTTTCTGGACAACAAATGCTTTGGCCTCAGGGTTTTTGGCTGCTTGATTCGCTGACAAACCAAAACAATAACAAATAGGGAAAGCATCGGATTCTTCTTTAACTCCAACAATAGTTCTCAACTCTGATTTCTTGATAACAGAGTTATCCTGCCCAAAATACACAACATCACATTCTGGGTCGTCACAGAAATAATAGTTTTGTTGCTTGTCTTCCCATTGCCAGGGTTCGTTAATGTGATGCAGTATAGTTTTTTCAGATACGCCCTTGTATACCTTTCCATTAACTGGACATCTGTGTGTCTCGTGTACTTCGTTGCTTGAGCAAGATTTTGAGCAACAATCAGACATTGTCATTACCTTGTTTGTGGTTATTATTGCTCAATGATAATACACAAGCTGAATTTCCGCTATGGGCCGATAGCAGACACTCACCTGATCATATTCAGGAATTATTTCGGATTTTGGCTTGGATAGCCTGACTCTAACGACAGCTTTCGTCCAATTGTAGACCTTCAGATATCTATATTGATCGTTAAGGAAGCGCGGTCAAAAGATTAGAGTGATTGCCAGTACATTGACTATCAATAATAACCAATATGAACTATTGTGCTTTAGGTAACAATGTAATTACTAAAAACCCAAACCATGAAACCTTCCGCTCAAAGAGACAAGCGGGTAAGAAACGTAATCCTTATTGAGGGCTCAGCTAATCTGCTGGTTTTAGTTCTTAAAACCGTAGTTGGTCTGTCAACCGGCTCCATGGCTATATTGGCTGATGCTATCCATTCGTTAACAGATTTAACTAACAATGTTATTGCATGGTTTGTAATGCATTTCTCCAGCTTACCTGCGGATCGAGAGCATCCATACGGTCATAGAAAATTTGAGACTCTGGCTGTTTTTGTTCTGGCCTCAATATTAGTTGTGCTCGCCTTTGAGTTGGCTCTCAACGCTATCAGAAAAGAAGAAACTGAAGTAGCGACAAGTGGTTTTGAGCTTGCAATCATGCTTGGTGTTTTGGTTGTTAATGTACTGATAACTATTTGGCAACACAAATGGGCAAAGCGACTGGATTCGGATATTCTGCATGCAGACGCATCGCACACATTTGCAGACGTCCTGATTACCAGTGTTGTTATTGCTGGTTGGCAATTGTCCGCCATGGGGTATGTGTGGGTAGATCGACTATGCGCCATTGGCGTGGCACTTCTCGTATGCTATCTAGCATATAACCTGTTTAGGCGTTCCGTACCAGTACTAATAGATCAGTATGCAATTGATCCGGGGGAGTTAAGTGGCATCATCAAAAACGTACCTGGTGTAAAAGATGTTTACAGGATTCGGTCCAGGTGGATTGGGAAAACCTGTGCCATTGATATGGTAATTGCTGTTGACCCAACTTTATCTACCCAGGAATCACATAATATTGCGAATCAAATTGAATCGCTTATTGAAGCTCAGTTTGATACTTCTGATATAACAATCCATGTGGAACCTGATATTTCTCAATAATCAATTACTTGGTAATTTGGTTATTAGAATGCACTGAACGTTCGCTTTGGATCGAAAACAGGCGTTCGTAGCTGATCTCTTTCCCGCTAGTAGTACAGGTGTACCTCTAGCCTTTACGGCGGGAGTTATTTATCTTCTACGGAAAGTCCGCTGGTATCAGGTACTGGGGCGACTTCTTTAGGCTCTGGATTTTCAATCACGTCCGCACCGACTTCGGCCACGGTGATGTCGCTGATGTCACCGATTGGTTGTGGTGTGACTTCAGGCGGGTTCTCTAGTACATCGGCGCCGACTTCGGCCATGGTGATGTCGCTGATGTCACCAATTGGTTGCGCTTTAACTTCAGGTGGATTTTCAAGAACATCGGCACCGACTTCAGCCATGCTGATAGCACTGATGTCACCAATTGGTTGCGGTGTAACTTCGGGCGGATTTTCGAGTACGTCTGCACCAACCGGAGCCACACTTATACCGCTATCATCAGCAGCTGATTTCTGTTGTGATGATTCAGTAGCAGATGTTGATGTCTCGTCAGCTTCTTCAGCCTGTTCAATTGCTTCAAGCTTGATAACCAGGCCGACGTTTTCCAGGGCTGCACGGTACTTTTCAGCCGTGAGCTCATCGACTTTGGATTTGATAACTTTGCGGCCGCCAGCAAAATAAGGCTTTACCTTGTCCGGTGTCGTTTTGAACAGGGTCGCCATATTTTCAACGACTACATCCCTTTCTTTACCCGGCTGGGTAATGCCATAAAAGACAATGTCGAATAGTGGTTCGCTCATGCGAGATCTACACCCTGAATTAGCAGTTCATCTATAAGTAAGTGTAGTTGATGAAATCGCTTGTGGTGGCAGGATTGCCCGCGATGAACCCTGTTAAATATTCAGCTTTTCTTTTCGGGCTTGACGAAATCCACGACCTGGGATTTCTTGGGCTCATCGGCATAGCGAGGGCGAGCATCCATGGATTTGCCGTTTTCTTCATGGATTTCTTTTTCACGCGAAGAAATTAACATCAGGGCATGCTTGATGTCCTCGATGGTGTGTTCTCGTAGCGGATGAGGGCGGCCTGCAGAAGGTGTGACGTCACGAATAATCTTGGAAAGCACCTTGCGCATGGTAACGAGCACCTGGTGCTCTTTGGATAAAAATTCTGAACTCATAATAATGTAAGCCTTTGAGGCTGGTTGATGTGGGCTTGTTTGGTATAATAGTTTACCAAATTACTAGGTTATTGAGTGAGTTTGAGATTATGCCGTATTTTGTTTATCGCATGACATCGCCCGAAGGGATGGAACTGGTGAAAAACCTCGAGTTGCTATCGGAATTCGAATCCTTCAAGGAAGCAAAGCAATATGCGCGTGAACAGCGTGCTGAACTGCCTGAAGACGCTGCCGAAATCATCAAGGTTATGTTTGCAGACAATCAGCTGCTGGCTGAAGAGCAACTGCTTGAGCACCGTGAAAAACCGATCCTGATGGAACACGAGAAGTAGCAGCCCGCGGGGTGTGCTGTGGAAGAGAGTGAATACAAGTCGACCTATAGCCAGATCGCTGATATACGTTGCGAGTTCGAAAAAGCGCTGACCAACCACAAGGCAAAATGCCCACTGGCGCGCCATTTCTGGCTTGCGGATCGCGAAGGCTATGCCTGCAAATCAGGGGAAGCGGCGGCCAAATGTCGCCAAGTTCTGAAAAGTTTACGTGAAAAGTCGCGATTTGTTCTTAAGTTGCAGGAAGCGGCAGACAAGTTGCCACATAACATGGAAATACGCGTGCAGGCTGGTGGGATGCAGGGAATTCATGCGTTGTTCCATGCTGATCCGGTTGATGTAATCAATGATATCCATGCGCTGGTGCAGCAGGCCGAATCTGAATACGGGCGCCTGGAAGCGATGCCTTATAGCGAGATCGTACAGTCGGTTAGCCGGTTTCAAGGACGAAGAAGCCGAAAAAAATCAAAGTAAAAACTCCAGAGATGGACATCATCGTGAACTACCACGATGCACCAGCCATTCAAGTTCCTGCTAAAGCCCATCAATAAAACTATATGATGGGTCTTGAGCTCCAGGTATTCACATAAAGTTATCCACAGCTTATCCAGAATATATTTTCTGTGGATAACTTTGGGGATGAAAACACAGAAAGCTTGCTATTTTTGATGGCCTGTGTCAGAGGGGGTGAAGTGATCACTGTAGGATTTGGGGTATTTATACTTTATTAAACAGTAACTTATAGATAATTTCTTTATAGTTTTATTCAATATAATTCGTTAAATTGCTGTTTGTGACAACGCTGCGCTATATCTTGTGCTCTGTGTATAACTCGGACACAAGAGCCTGCTATTTGCCGATTGAATGCAACGCGCTGGCTTTATCTACGGCTTCATAGGGTGTCTCCCGAATACGATCATGTACGTGCATACGATACTCAATAAAGTCTTCAGGCTCGTCGAAATGCAGAAACGGGTTGCCCTCACATTGTTTTTCCAGCGTTGAAGTTGGGTGGGCAGGCGAATAATTATGGCCCGGGTGCAGGATGGTATTAGCGGGCAGTTCGGTACGTATACGTTTGAGTGTGGTGTACATCTGCTCTGGATCACCGCCCTGCAGGTCGCAGCGACCACAGCCAAATACGAACAGTGTGTCACCCGCAATCAAATCGTCACCCAGGTGGTAGCAGGCTGAACCGGGTGTATGTCCCGGTGTATGTAGCATCTCGATCTCGGTTTTACCTACCTTAATAATGTCACCACCGTGGTGCAGGCTGGGTTTTTCCAGGTTCTTGCCCCAGAACTGCGCTTCATCCTTGAGCAGGTGAATTTGGGCGTCACTGTGTTCGAGCACGGTTTCGATGCCATTAATATGGTCATGGTGGCTGTGGGTTAACAGGATGTCGGTAATGCGTATTCCCTTGTCGTCGGCGAGTTTCAACATCTGTTCGACATCCCAGGCCGGATCAACGATCGCCGCAGTATTAGTCGAATGATCATGTAGCAGGTAAACGAAGTTTTCCATTGGGCCGAGTTCGAGTGCATAAATACTGAATTGGGGCTGTATGATCATGCGATTCTCCTGCGTGATGTGTCTATCCTGATGATTGTACAGGCAGCTTTGGGCGTATGCATCAGGAAATAAACACGGTTATAATCGATCTTAATTGTTCAAAAATAAATGGAAACGGGGTCGGTTTGTAATGGCATCGATGTAATGCCCTGGTTGGCACAGGGTAGCCGTGCAGGCTGAAAAAAACGATGAGTGTCACCGCAGTTGAACATAACAAGTTATTGCTATCGCGGCTGCAACTGTTCAGAAATGTTGACCTGAATGCGCCCGAGTTCGACCAGTTGTTATCCCTGTGTGATTACAGGGAAATGGTCGAGGGTGAAACACTGCTTTCACCGGATACGGAAAATAATTACCTGTATGTCATAGTGGCTGGCCGCCTGGCAATTCAGCTTGGGCCACAAGATGAAGAAATCCCGCTTACCATTGTTGAGCCCGGTGAGTGTGTGGGTGAAATGTCTATCTTCGACAATCGCGTACCATCGGTGCAGGTCACAGCATCTGAACCTTCCAAAGTTTTACAGATAGAGCAGGATGTACTCTGGCGCATGGTCAGTGCTTCACATGACATCGCGCGAAATCTGTTGTACATCATGTCGGAACGCGTTCGTTACAGTAACCTCGTGATTGCCGACAGCCTTGAAATGCAACGCAAGTACCAGCAATTTGCAACTATTGATGCGCTCACCGGGTTGCACAACCGGGGCTGGCTCGATGATATGTTCGAACGTGAAATACGCCGTAGTGAGCGCGATGGTTTAATACCGTGCTTGCTCATGATCGACGTTGACCACTTCAAGAATTACAACGACGAGTATGGCCATCTCGCCGGTGACCGGGTGCTCGTTGTAGTGGGTGAAAGCATTCGCAAACCTTTGAGGCCAAATGACCTGGTGGCGCGTTTTGGTGGCGAGGAGTTTTGTGTTCTGTTGCCGGAAACAACGCTTGAAAATGCACTTGCTATTGCCGAACGCCTGCGCGAACGTGTTAGCCAGGCATCACCCGGTATCCTCAACGGACAGCAGCTGCCGGAAGTAACCGTGTCAATAGGTGTTGCCGAGTACAGGCCGGATGATTCACTTGAAACCATCATTGCCTCTGCAGATATGGCCATGTACCAGGCCAAGAAAGACGGTCGCAATTGCGTACGCGTGGCGACGAATTCCTGAGATTTCCGCACTGGTCCTATTACTATGAGCAAGCAGCCAAGAATTGGTGTCGGTGTTATGGTCTGGAAAGGTGACCGCTTGTTGCTGGGGAAACGTATCAGTGCACATGGTAATAATTCATGGCAGTTCCCGGGCGGGCATCTTGAGTTTGGTGAGACCGTTTCTGAGTGTGCGTGTCGCGAAGTTCAGGAGGAGGCAGGGATTGAGATCTGTAACCTGGTTCAGTGTGGCTACACCAATGATGCCTTCATTAATGCTGACAGGCATTATGTGACACTGTTTGTCGCGGCTGATTATGCTTCAGGCGAATTAACGGTTATGGAGCCAGATAAGTGTGAACGCTGGGGCTGGTTCAAATGGAATGAGTTGCCTGAGCCCTTGTTTTTACCAATCAGAAACTTCTTAAAACTCTATCCTGATTTACATGCGCTGCGTTATGGCCCGGATGTTCAAGCAGCCGTGCATATATAAAGTCAGCCAGCCAGGGTTCGATAGGATCGCTGGCGTGTAGAAACTGCAAGGCCAGTTGCATCGGGCTGGTGCTGCTGATTGCGTAGCTGTCGAGCAGTCCAAACAGGATGGCAATGGCTTCACCCAGGTCGGGCTGGTTAAGCTCGAAACCCGATTCGTTGTTCCAGCTAACGGATTGTGTGCAGCTCTGCTTGTTGTAAGAAAGGTGGAATCTTTCCGGTTCGCCGCCCTTGAACCAGATATACAGATCCATATCAGTATCAGTAAATGCCCGGCGATTGGCAACACCACCGTAATTAGCGTATCTCGATATTTCTTTCAGCATATATAAAACCTAATATAGAACTCTATAGTTATAGTAATTATAGTATTTAAGGTAAATATAGCCCGATAAACGGGCATGTTCTGTGATCAAGTTCTACAATTGAGACAAAAGCACAAATAATTAATTCCCAAATGGCACAATCGAATAAACCCGGCATGCAGGAGCTGTGGGACAGTTCACAGCTGAATAGCGGCAGCGCAGCGTGGCTAGAAGCCATGTATGAGGCTTATTTGCGTAATCCGGGTGGTGTTGATGTGCACTGGCGCCGGTTTTTTGAGGGGCTGCCCCAGGCAAAGGGGGGTAATGGCAGTGACAGCACACGAGTTGAAACGCCACACGATGAAGTCAGGGAATTTTTCAAGACCATAACACGTGATCATCACGTCACTTCGGTAGCCACCTCGACGCACGACCTTGAAGTTGAACGCAAACAGGTTCGGGTACTTCAGTTAATCAATGCCTATCGCTTTCGTGGTCATCAACAGGCTTCGACGAATCCGCTACACAATAATCACCAGCTAAACGTTGATGAGTTGACGCTCGACTATCACGAGCTGGGCCCGGAAGACATGAACATGATTTTCGAAACCGGATCTTTGGCTGGTCCCGAAATCATGCCGCTGGCGGAAATCTTTCAGACAGTCAAAGAAACTTACTGTGGTTCGATTGGTGCGGAATACATGCACCTGATGGAGACGGCAGAAAAAAGATGGATCCAGCAGCGTCTCGAATTAACCCGCGGAAAAACCGATTTATCGGCTGATGAGAAAGTGAATATACTGCAACAGCTCACTGCAGCCGAAGGCCTGGAAAGATACCTGCACACAAAATACGTTGGCCAGAAACGTTTTTCTCTCGAAGGTGGTGAATCGTTAATACCCTTACTCGACGAACTCGTATTACGCGCGGGTGCATCAGGCGTGAAGGAAGTTGTCATTGGTATGGCACATCGCGGGCGGCTCAACGTGCTGGTAAATATCTTGGGTAAAACACCCGCGGAGCTGTTTTCCGAATTCGAAGGCACAAAAGATATCGAGGAGCTCACGGGTGACGTCAAGTATCACCTGGGATTCGCTTCCAGCATGCAGTCGCGTGGAGGACCGGTACACCTTGCATTAGCCTTTAATCCATCGCATCTTGAAATTGTGGCACCGGTTGTTGAAGGCTCGGTACGTGCACGCCAGTGGCGTCGAGGTGATGCTGAAGGTGTACAGGTGATACCGGTACAGATACACGGTGATGCTGCTTTTTCCGGGCAGGGTGTTGTCATGGAAACGTTGCAAATGTCACAGTCCAGGGGTTATTCGACCAAGGGCACGATTCATATCATCGTTAACAACCAGATCGGATTTACTACCAGTAACCGCATGGATGCGCGTTCGACGCATTACTGCACAGATATTGCGAAGATGGTCGACGCGCCGATTTTTCATGTGAATGCGGATGACCCGGAGGCGGTTATCACCGTTACTCGTCTTGCTATAGATTACCGTATGGCCTTTGGTAAAGACGTCGTTATCGATTTGGTTTGCTATCGACGCCATGGCCATAATGAAGCAGATGAACCCAAGGCAACACAGCCCATGATGTACAAGCGTATTGGCGAGTTGTTAACGACGCGGGACATTTATGCGAATAAGCTCATTGAAGAGCAGTTGATCACCGAGTTACAGTCCAAAGACATGGTGAAAGGGCTGCGCAAGGTACTGGAGTCCGGACATTGTGTTGTACCGCATAAGCTGCCAGATAAAAGTGCTGATACAACCAGTCTGACAAACTGGAAACCTTATTTAGCAGCTTCAATTCTGGATGATGTTGAAACCGGTGTGCCCGTAGAAACGATTCGGAAGCTGGAAGACAAACTCAAGCAATTGCCAGATGGCTTTGTGCTGCAGAACCGTGTGCAAAAGATTATGGATGACCGTGCGCGTATGGCGGCCGGCGCATTACCGATTGACTGGGGTTTCGCTGAAATCATGGCATATGCCTCGCTGGTGAATGAGAACTATGCCGTCAGGCTGTCAGGACAGGATAGTGGTCGTGGAACATTCTTCCATCGTCATGCCGTGTTGCATAACCAGAATGATGGTGTCGCATTTGTGCCGTTACGCAGTGTCGGCAAGGGCAAGAACAATTTCCTCGTGATCGACTCGTTGCTTTCAGAGCTGGCGGTGTTGGCCTTCGAGTATGGGTTCGCGACGGCCGAACCCACTGCGCTTGTTCTCTGGGAAGCCCAGTTTGGTGATTTTGCGAATGGCGCGCAGGTAGTTATAGACCAGTTTATCAGTGCCGGTGAACATAAGTGGGGGCGTGCGTGTAGCCTGGTTATGTTGTTACCGCATGGTTTTGAAGGTCAGGGGGCGGAGCATTCGTCGGCCAGGCTTGAGCGTTTTCTACAGCTCTGTTCGGGTAATAACATGCAGGTTTGCGTGCCAACTACGCCCGCGCAGATGTTTCACCTGTTGCGCAGGCAGATGGTACGTAATTGCAGGAAGCCTTTAATCATAATGACACCGAAAAGTCTGCTTCGCCACAAGATGTGCACAAGCTCGCTGGATGACCTGGCGAGTGGATATTACCAGCGTGTGTTACCCGAGGTGGATCCTGTCGATCCAAAGCAGGTGAAACACATTATCCTGTGTTGTGGCAAGGTGTATTATGAACTTCTGGAAAAACGCAGACTGGATGAGCGCACCGATGTTGCCATTATCCGTGTTGAGCAGTTGTACCCGTTCCCCGGGCCAGAGCTTGATAAGGTGCTGGCGCAATATACAGAGACCCAGGATATTGTCTGGGTGCAGGAAGAACCCAAAAACCAGGGTGCCTGGGACTTCGCCAAGCCACGCATACCGGCAATGCTTAGCAGGCCATGGGATCTGTTCTATATAGGACGTGAGTCATCATCAGCGCCCGCAGTGGGTTCAGCCAAGCTGCATGGGGCGGAGCAAAGACAGCTGGTTGATGATGCGCTTAACTTTAATCGCGAAAACTACAAGAGTGTCAGGGCTAAATATCAATGGCAATAGAAGTAAAAGTACCTGCTTTACCCGAGTCAGTCGCCGATGCCGTGATTGCAGACTGGCATAAGCAGGTCGGTGAAGCCGTTACCGAGGATGATAACCTGGTTGATCTCGAAACCGACAAGGTGATTCTCGAAGTACCGGCTATCAGTTCCGGTGTGATCTCTGAAATTCTTTTTAACGTAGGTGATACGGTTACCGCTGAGCAGGTAATTGCGCTCATTGATGAGAACGCGGTAGCCAGCGAATCTCCCGCTGTTGTGCAAGACCAGGTGAGTGCCGAGCCTGAACCTCGTGAAGCATCCCCGGTACAACCAGTGGCGGTGGCTGAGGAAAAGGAAACGGTATTTGAAGTACCGGTCAGCCCCTCAGCAAGAAAGCTGATGGCTGAAAATAATCTGGATGACACCATGGTGCAGGGTAGCGGCAAGGGTGGCAGGATACTCAAGGAAGATGTACAGAACTATCTCAAGCAGAAATCAAAAACGCCAGAGGTCAAGCCACATACAACCTCCACTAAAGCGCCTCTGCCAGCAAGCACTTCATCAACGGAGGTAATGCCAGCAGGCAGCCGAATCGAAAAGCGCGTTCCGATGACGCGATTACGTGCACGTATTGCAGAACGTCTGCTCGACGCCCAGCGTAATGCCGCAATATTAACCACCTTCAATGAAGTTAATATGAAGCCGATCATGGATCTACGGGCGCGCTACAAAGACAAGTTTGAAAAAGAGCACGGCGTGAAACTCGGTTTTATGTCATTCTTTATCAAGGCCAGTATTGAAGCCCTGAAAAAATTTCCTGCCGTTAATGCATCTATTGATGATGGCGATATTGTATATCACGGTTATTTTGATATTGGCGTAGCGGTGTCAGGTCCGAGCGGGTTGGTGGTGCCTGTGTTACGTAATGCTGAAGATATGAGTGTTGCGCAAACTGAACAGGCTATTATCGATTTTGCGATCAAGGCTAAAAATAACAGTCTTGCACTCGAGGATATTACTGGCGGTACTTTTACAATCTCTAACGGTGGTGTGTTTGGTTCAATGCTTTCAACGCCAATCCTGAATCCACCGCAAAGCGCCATTCTTGGTATGCATACTATTAAGGAAAGGCCGATGGTTGTTGATGGTGAAATAAAAGTTTTGCCAATGATGTATCTGGCATTGTCGTATGATCATCGAATCATTGATGGCCGTGAAGCCGTGCAATTTCTGGTAACGATCAAGGATATGCTGGAAGAGCCGTCACGAATGTTACTGGGCGTGTGAAGAAGATTTCAATAAATGAGCAATAAGAAATTTGATGTTGTGGTTATCGGAGCTGGGCCGTCTGGTTATGTCGCAGCTATACGTTGTGCCCAGCTCGGTATGAAAGTTGCCTGTGTTGATGAGTGGCGGAACCGCCAGGGCGAGTCGTCACTGGGCGGCACCTGCCTTAACGTTGGCTGTATTCCCTCTAAAGCCTTGCTTGAGTCTTCCCATATATATGCATCGATGAAACACGATGCGCCGAAACATGGCATAACAGTCAAAGACGTAGCTTTAGATATCAGCACCATGATCGAGCGTAAAAACAAGGTGGTTAATGAACTGACCCAGGGTATTTCAGGGTTGTTTAAAACCAACAAGATCGAGCTGGTGCATGGACATGCAAAGCTGTCGCCGGGAAAGAAAGTGAAGGTTCATGATCGTGGCGCTAAGAAAGTACGCGAAACACTCGAAGCCGAGTACATTATTATTGCCGCGGGCTCTTCACCGGTACGCCTGGATAGTGCACCTTTAACCGATGACTATATTTTTGATTCTGCCGGTTGCCTGGAGTTTGAAGAGGTACCGGATACGCTGGGTATTGTCGGCGCTGGCGCAATTGGTCTTGAGCTGGGCAGTGTGTGGTCCAGGCTCGGTTCCGAAGTTGTTCTTATTGAAGCTATGGATGCATTTATGCCGATGGCAGACAGTCATGTTACACGTCTTGCTTTGCGCTCTTTGCAAAAGCAACAGCTGGATATTCGCCTGAGTGCGCGTTTACTCTCTACCAATATCAAGCAAAACAAAGTCATTGTTACTTACGAAGACCCCCGTGGTGCACAACAGATCAGTTTCGATAAGTTGGTTGTGGCTGTTGGTAGGAAGCCAAACAGTGATTACCTGTTTGGTGATGAGATGCAACTGGAGATGGATGAGCGTGCCTTCATCCATGTTAATCGCTATTGTGAAACCAGTGTCCCCGGTATCTACGCGATTGGCGATATCGTCAGGGGCCCGATGCTTGCGCATAAAGGTTCGGAAGAGGGTGTCATGGTTGCGGAAAGAATTGCCGGCCAGAAAACGGAAATAAATTATGACCATATACCATCGGTGATTTATACCCATCCGGAAGTCGCATGGGTGGGCAAAACCGAGCATGCGTGCGTGACAGCAGGCATACCTGTGAACGTTGGTTCATTTCCTCTCGCTGCCAGCGGGCGCGCACGTGCCATGGGTGAAAAGGAAGGCCTGGTAAAAATCATTGCGCATAAAGACACAGACAGGGTGCTCGGTGTACATATCTTTGCGCCACAGGCATCTGAAATGATAGCGCAGGCCGTGACCGCCATGGAAATGGAGGCCAGTGCTGAAGATGTGGCAATGACTGTGTTCGCACACCCGACATTGTCAGAGTCAATTCACGAAGCGGCGCTGGCAGTGCATAATCGAGCCATACATATTAAAAACTGACAAATCGAAGATTTGTCATCTCGACCAAAGGGAGAGATCTCCCAAAGACAATAGAAACGTTTGGAGATTTCTCCCTTTGGTCGAAATGACATAGCGCGATAATGTCATGATGAAATAGCAAGAAAATAAGGACCCCAATGAACCTACACGAATACCAGTCCAAGCAGGTCTTCAGAGAGTACGGTCTACCTGTTCCAAATAACCACGTTGTGCAGTCATCGGCTGATGCAGTAGCTGCAGCTAATTCGCTTGAGGGCGATCGCTGGGTAGTCAAGGCCCAGGTGCATGCAGGAGGTCGAGGCAAGGCTGGCGGCGTGAAGCTTGTCGATGACATCAAAATGCTGACACATACGGTTGGCGACATGATTGGTTCACGCCTGGTCACGATCCAGACCGGTGAGGATGGTCAGCCAGTCAATCATGTGTTAATCGAGGAAACCTGTGATATCGCTCGCGAACTCTATGTTGGGGCTGTCATAGATCGTGCATCACGCCGGGTTGTATTGATGGCATCAACCGAGGGTGGCGTAGAAATCGAGAAAGTGGCGGCTGAAACACCGGAAAAGATTCTGAAAACGACCATCAATCCGTTAACCGGTTTACAGCCATACCAGGGGCGTGAACTGGCTTTTGGTCTGGGTCTTGAAGGCGATCAGATCAAGCAGTTCGGCAGACTGCTGGCCGGTCTTGCCAGGATGTTCGTCGAAAAAGACCTGAGCCTGGTGGAAATAAATCCACTGGTTGTAACCAGTGGTGGCGACCTGATCTGTCTCGATGCAAAAATAAACATCGACGATAATGCGCTGTATCGTCAGCCAGCATTACTGGAAATGCGAGATACCTCGCAGGAAGACGAGCGCGAGAATCGCGCCAAGGAATGGGATCTGAATTACATTTCACTCGATGGTGATATCGGTTGTATGGTCAATGGTGCCGGACTGGCCATGGCCACCATGGATCTGATCAAACTCTGTGGCGGCGAGCCTGCTAATTTCCTCGATGTCGGTGGTGGCGCTACCAGGGAGCGCGTTTCCGAGGCCTTCAAGATCATTCTTTCTGATACCAATGTTAAAGGCATACTGGTCAATATCTTTGGTGGCATCGTGCGTTGTGACCTTATAGCCGAAGGTATTATCGGTGCAGTCGAAGAAGTTCATGTCAACGTTCCGGTCGTTGTTCGTCTTGAGGGTAATAATGCCGAGCTCGGCAGCCAGCTATTGAGTGATAGCGGCTTGAACCTGATTGCAGCAAACGACCTGACTGATGCTGCTGAAAAAATTGTTGCCGAAGTAAGGAAAGCATCATGAGTGTTTTGATTAACAAGGATACAAAAGTCATTTGCCAGGGTTTCACCGGTAAACAGGGTACTTTCCATTCCGAACAGGCGATTGAATACGGTACACGCATGGTTGGTGGCGTAACACCCGGCAAGGGCGGACAAACACATCTTGATTTACCAGTGTTTAACACCGTGTCTGAAGCAGTTGATGAAACCGGTGCCACGGCATCGGTTATCTATGTACCAGCACCATTCTGTAAGGACTCGATGCTGGAAGCGATTGATGCCGGTATCGAACTGGTAGTGTGTATTACCGAGGGGATCCCGACACTGGATATGCTTGAAGTCAAAATGGTGGCGGATGCTACGGGCGCACGCATCATTGGTCCTAACTGTCCGGGGATTATTACCCCCGGCGAATGCAAGATTGGCATCATGCCAGGCGCCATTCATCAGAAAGGCAAGGTTGGCGTGGTCTCACGTTCAGGTACGTTGACTTACGAAGCCGTTAAACAGACATCCGATCCCGGTTATGGCCAGAGCACCTGTATCGGAATTGGTGGTGATCCTATACCTGGTACCAACTTTATTGATTGCCTCAAGCTGTTTGAAGCCGATGAGCAGACTGAAGCAATCCTCATGGTCGGCGAAATCGGCGGTAGCGCCGAAGAAGAGGCGGCTGAGTACATCCAGTCAGAAGTTAGCAAACCGGTAGCTGCATTCATAGCCGGCGGTACTGCCCCCAAAGGTAAACGCATGGGCCACGCGGGTGCAATTATTGCGGGCGGTAAAGGCACTGCGGCTGAAAAGTTTGCTGCACTCGAGAAAGCAGGTGTGACCACGGTGCGGTCACCGGCTCAATTGGGTAATGGAATTGCTGAAGCGACGGGTTGGTAGAAAGCGGGATTGTTAGTCTTTGGTCATTCGTCTTTCGTCTTGATAGAAATGCTGAAGACTAAAAGACGAAAGACCAATGACGACTCACGAACGACGCGTATTCACTCTCTTGCTAGAAAAAACTAACCTGTTCCTTTACGCCGGAATACCAGTTACTGATCATATCAGCGACAAATTCTGCATCGTGCTTGTCTGAGAGCACATGGTCGGCATCCTCAAGATTGACGATGACCGCATCACCATTGACCATTTCCTTTATCTCGTCAGCATTGTTTCCGGATACCAGTGCGTCATGTACGACGTTGAAGATCAATACAGGCTTGTTCATAAACATCAGGTGATATTTCATGTTGTGCTTACGTACATCATGAATAAACTGTGGATCTATACGGTATTGCTGATCGGCAACAGTAATACTTACCGGTATGCCCTGTTCGAGTAACTCGAGTTTCTGTCCAAAATGATGCAACACGTGATCTGGCTGGCTTGGTGAGGCGATGGTCGCTACGGCTTTAACCGAATTTGCCTTTGAAGCTGCCGCCAGCATGGCGGTGCCGCCCAGGCTGTGTCCGATGAGTAAGGAAGGTGCCTGGTAACGTTCGCTCAGGTATTTGATCGCCGCATTGATGTCAGCAATGTTACTCGTGAAGTTGGTTGTTGCGAACTCGCCTTCACTGGCGCCGAGACCGGTAAAATCAAATCGCAGCACAGCAATGCCTTTGCTGGCAAGCTGACGACTGACCCGAAAGACAGCTAATGTATCCTTGGTGCAGGTAAAACAGTGGCTAAAAATTGCAAATGCCCTGGGCGGCTCCATGGGTGTCTCCAGCCTGGCGTCGAGCATATGGCCGGCGCCTCCCCTGAACTGGATTTTGATCGATTGGACTTTCATGAAGATGATTGTTTCTTTATCAGAATCACAAAATCATTAGTTTACTTATAAATATTCAAAAAAAGCCTATTCTAAATGAGTATGACGAACAGAGTGTTGTTATGACTGAGAATTGTTTACCCGAAGGCATGATGCCTGTACTGCGAGTGCCGGCACGACTACAGGATGCCAATGAAGGCGGCAGTATATTTGGTGGCTGGATTATGTCAAATGTGGATATCGCTGGCAGCGTACCCGCACTTGAGCGTGCCAAAGGGCCGGTAGTAACACGCGCTGTTGATTCTTTTGAATTCAAAAAACCGGTATTTGTCGGCGACCTGGTCAGTTGTTATGCAAAGATCGTTGAAACTGGCAGAACATCGATAAAAGTTAAGGTAGAAGTATTCGTCGAACGCTTGCATAAGGGTGAAACCACCTGTGAAAAAGTAACCGAAGCGACACTGGTATACGTCGCTATTGATGAAAACAGAAAACCACGAGTGTTGCCTGATTTGTAAGCAGAAATCTTACCTAAATTAGGGTTTTGTAATATTTAACCGGGCGTGTATTATCGCCGCTAATAACACAGGAGGGGACATGAGTCACAAAATAATAAAGTTATCACCCTTGGTCCTGGCTGCAGCCGCAGCAGGTTTTTCTTCACAAGCTTTTTCATCCGGTTTTGCTTTAATTGAGCAGGGCGCCAGTGGTCAGGGTGTTGCCTATGCAGGTGCAGCTGCTGTTGGCGAGGATGCCAGCACAATTTTCTTTAACCCCGCAGCAATGACACGTTTATCAGGCCAGCAGATTGTATTCGCGGGTCATGTTGTTGGTGTCAATTTTGAGTATAAAGACAGTGGTCAGTCATCACTTCCTGGCTTGCCGCCAGGCTCTTTGACAGGACCGAATTCAGATGGTGGTGCAACCAGTTTTGTGCCCAATTTCTATTGGGCAGCCAAGCTTCAAAACGACTTGCATGTCGGTGTTGGTGTCAATGTGCCCTATGGGCTTGCCACTGATTATGATGATGGCTGGGTAGGTCGTTACCATGGGCTCAAGTCAGAGATCATGACGATCAATATCAATCCTGCCATTGCATGGAAGGCAACCAATACGGTTTCATTTGGTTTTGGCCTGAGCGTGCAATACATTGATATCGAACTGACTAATAATATATGGTCTCCTGCAGTATGTGGTGCCTTTGGTGCCTCATGTAATACGGCTGGTGATAGCGGTTTAAAACTCACAGCTGATGATACTTCTATTGGCTGGAATGCGGGTATCTTGTGGGATGTTACTCAGAAAGACCGTATTGGTGTGGCCTACCGCTCAGAAGTCAAGCACGATGTAACGGGTAATGCAGATTACACTATGGATAGTGACCCCGCGTTGCAGCTTATTCTGGCAGGTGCAAATGCTGCTCTTGCACCTTTTACAGTCTTTACTGATGCTGCTTTGACTGCTGCAGCGAGTATGCCGGAAACATTTTCTGTGAGTTATGTGCGTGACATCAATCCTAACTGGAGTCTGCTGGCAGACTGGACATGGACGGGTTGGGATAGTCTGGATACTGTAGATATTTTGATTACTGGCGGTGCGCCGGGTCAGGATCCAACCCTGGACCTCGCGTTCAAGAACACCAATCGCTTCTCCGTGGGCGCGCATTACAAACCCGGCAACAAATGGATATTCCGCGGTGGCCTCGCCTATGATGAAGCGCCAGTGCGCTCAGCTGAATTACGTTCAGTGCGCGTTCCTGATAATGATCGTACCTGGTTAAGTCTCGGCTTAGGTTATGAGCCTTCAAAGAGCTGGTCTTTTGATGTGGGTTACTCTCACCTGTTTGTTGATGATACTGACATTAATAACTCATCAAGAGCTTCATCAGGCGCGACTCTGATTGGTACCTATGAAGCTTCAGTGGATATCCTGAGTGCAGGTGTAAACTTCAACTTCTAAAATAAAAATAACTATAATAATAAAACGCAAGTCGATTACTAAGCCCTCCTCTGGAGGGCTTTTTTATTGCCGGAGTAAAAAAGTGGGCGAGCGTTTTTTATCTATAAGTTTGTATTGTTGCAGCCATTCAACAGCATCTTCGGCATCATTGTCGAACCAGGCTTTACTCGAACCAAGGCGAAACGAATAACCCCATGTATCCATGTCACTGAACATGCGTTCGCGTCCCATCTCCGGGATTTGATCGGAGAGTAGTATCTGTAAGTAGCACACACCATTTTCTTCTTCGTAACCACCGCCGGCATCGGTGTCCAGGTCATCACGTCTTTGCTGATCCATGCAGATGTAATGGCAAGTTTCATGCAGTGCAGAATGCACGGGTGTGTCGTCACGAACGTAAAGTGTATGCCCGATCAAGCCGGCTTCGGGGGGTTGCCAGAAACTGCCAGGTATATGTTCATCATGTGCAACTGTTTTCAGCGTCATATCATAACGGCCAAGTAGTTGTTGCAGATGTTTTATATTGATATCGCTACAGAGGAGGACAGGCATAATAATTATATTTACCGCTGAGGCGCAGATATGTTTTTGTAATGTCATTTCGACCGCAGGGAGAAATCCCCCAACCAATGCATAACTGTCAGGAGATCTCTCCCTGCGGTCGAAATGACAGAATAATAAAGAACTCTGCGTACTCCGCGCCTCTGCGGTTCAAATTAGAAGTCTAAATATAATGATGTCGCTTAAACTCATCCAGCATCGCATTCAACGCCTGCGCGCGATGACTGATCCTGTTTTTTTCCTCCAGCGCGAGTTCACCACCGGAACAGCCGTGCGTGGGTACGAAAAAGATCGGGTCATAACCAAAACCGCCATCACCCTGGGGTGCTTCGAGAATGCGACCTTCCCAGCTACCTTGAGTGATTAATGGCACGGGATCCGTATGGCTGCGCATGAATACGATCAGACACTGGTAACGTGCGGTGCGATCTGCTTCAGCTACGCCTTTGAGATCATCAAGCATTTTATTGTTGTTGTCTTCATCGCTTGCACCCTGACCGGCATAACGTGCTGAATAAACACCCGGGCGGGCATCGAGTGCATCCACTTCGATGCCGGAGTCATCGGCTATCGCCGGTAAGCCGGTACATTCAGCGGCGTGGCGTGCCTTGATGATCGCGTTCTCGACGAAGGTGGTGCCGGTCTCAGGGACTTCGGGTACATCGAAGTCAGATTGCGGCACAACCTCAATACCACTGCTGGCAAAAAGTTTGTTGATCTCGCGTACCTTGCCCGCATTGCCGCTGGCCAGAACAATTTTTGTAATCTTTTTCATACTTGAGTAACAGTGAAGGTTTAGTTCTCTATAGCGGCCTGTTGAGCTGCAAAGATTTCCTTGATGCCTTTTTTTGCCAGCGTCAGCATCGCATTCAGTTCATCAGCATTAAACGCATGGCCTTCGGCAGTGCCCTGAACTTCGATGAAGGCGTCACCATTATTCATGACTACGTTCATGTCGGTTTCGGCGTTTGAATCTTCGGCGTAATCCAGATCCAGTACCGGTGTACCTTGATAAATACCGACTGAAATAGAAGCGATCTGGTGATGCAGGGGATTCTTGCTGATAAGTTTTTTCTCCAGCATGTGGTTGATGGCATCGTGCAATGCGATCCAGGCACCGGAAATGCTGGCTGTACGTGTACCACCATCTGCCTGGATAACATCACAGTCAAGACTGATGGTGTTTTCCCCCAGAGCTTCCATGTCGATGCCGGCGCGCAAGGAGCGACCGATCAGGCGCTGGATTTCCATGGTGCGGCCACCCTGTTTACCTCTGGCAGCTTCACGGCCCATGCGGCTACCGGTAGAGCGGGGCAGCATGCCATATTCCGCTGTCACCCAGCCCTGGCCTTTGCCGCGCAGGAAGCCGGGCACACGTTCTTCGACAGAAGCAGTGCAAATAACCTTGGTGTCACCGAATTCGACCAGTACCGATCCTTCTGCGTGCTTGGTGTAGTTGCGGGTAAATATGACGTGGCGCATTTCATCTGGCGCGCGATTACTTGGTCTCATAAGGGTCTCCGGTTAGTCAGCCGCCCATTATATCAACATGCATAGCAAGTTGGCTGGCAACTTGTATATGTGAAACCGAACGATCGAGTGTCCATGCTAGAATCGACGTTCCCGGAATTCAGCCAAACGGAAGTTCTTATGATCAAAAGCATGACCGCCTTTGCACGCGTACAGGCCAGCGAAAAGTACGGTACCCTGACCTGGGAATTACGTTCGGTGAACAGTCGTTACCTCGATGTCATCTGCCGCATGCCGGAAGAACTCAGGGCGCAGGAGGGTAAAGTACGCGAGGTTGTGAACAAGCGGCTTCAGCGTGGCAAGGTGGAATGTAATCTTCGTTTCAAGCCGGAGCTGGTGACAGACACCGGCATTGAAGTGAATGAAGCGTTGACGAAGTCATTGATTGAAGCCTGCCAGAAAATTAATAACAAGCTGCATCAGCCATCAGAGATCGATCCGGTTGAGATACTGAGCTGGCCCGGCGTGGTTGCCGAACCCGAGCAGGACTATAAAAGTATTTTTGCTGCTTCCGAGAGCTTATTAAACCAGGCATTGAACGAACTGATTGATAACCGGCAGCGTGAAGGCGCGCGTCTCGGCGAGCTGATCAAGAGTCGCTGTGACAGCATGCAACAGATCGTTAACACAGTGCGTGAGCAGTTGCCCGAAATTCAGCAGCGCTACCGTGAAAAACTCACTGCACGGCTGGAAGAGCTTAAAGCCAGTGTTGACCGCGAGCGACTCGAGCAGGAGCTGGTTTACCTGGCGCAGAAAATGGATGTCGACGAAGAACTCGATCGGCTGGATGCACATTTGAAAGAGTTATGCGAAGTACTTGGAAGAGATGAGGCCATCGGTCGACGTCTGGATTTTCTGATGCAGGAACTCAATCGTGAAGCGAACACGCTGGGCTCGAAATCTGCAGATATATCGACGACACAAGCGTCGGTTGAACTCAAGGTGTTAATCGAGCAGATGCGAGAGCAGGTACAGAATATCGAGTGATACTTTTGCCGCGGAGGCACAGAATGCACAGAGGGTTTTGTCAGTATTTTATGTCACTCGATGTGTTAATTAATGTCATTTCGACCGCAGGGAGAGATCTCCTGATAGTGCTACGTGGTTTGGGAGATTTCTCCCTGCGGTCGCAATGACAATAATATGAAAAGTGTAAATGACAGTCGTATATTAATGCTGTGTGATCGTCTCTAGGTGATTACTTCACATCAAGCATTTCCAGCAGCGCGTCACAATTTTCCCCGGAGCAAAATTGAACAGGCAAGGGCTGGCCAGAAGGGCGAAGAGCAGGTCGCAGGAGTAACGCGGGTAATATGGCGCAATCCCGGATTCCATTTCATTTCATCCGGGCTACAACGTTTATGTATAGGATTCGTCATTGCGAGGCACGAAGCAATCTCATGTAGTAATGCGTGAGATTGCTTCGTGCCTCGCAATGACATCACATAAGCTATGATCTATGACTTTGTTTTGAGCTTACTTCACATCAAGCAATTCCAGCTCAAACACCAGTGTTGAATTGGGCTGAATCAGCTCGCTGCGCTTCGCCTCGCCATAGGCCAGATCTGACGGGATATAGAGTTCCCACTTGTCACCCACTTTCATTAACTGCAGGGCTTCGGTCCAGCCTTTGATTACACCTTGAACCGGGAAACTGGCTGGTTGTCCACGGCTGTAAGAGCTGTCGAATTCGCGACCATCAATCAGGGTACCGCGGTAATGCGTGGTTACCGTGCTATCCAGGGTTGGTTGTTTGCCACTGCCACTGGCGATGACCTTGTACTGCAAACCGCTCGCGGTGGTTTTTACACCGGGTTTCTTCGCATTCTCAGCAAGGAATTTTTGACCCTCAGCCAGGTTCTTTGCCGCCAGTGCTTCCTGTTCCTTGAGCAGTCGTGCACGCAGGTTCTCGGTGTACTCAGTCTTGAACTGGGTCATTTCGGCATCTTCAAATGCCAGTTTTTTTCCGGCGGCGGCTTCTTCAATGCCGCGGGTGAGAGCAGAAATATCGAGCTGAATGCCCTGGGCCTCGAGGCGGCGGGCAAAATCGACGCCGAAGCTGTAGCTGGCTTTCTGATCGAGTGTTTCCAGTTCGTTGTCGGCACAAGCGGCCATGGGCAGGAGCAGGGATGCAGCGAGTGCGGTTTTTAAACGTAACATGATGGGATTCCGGTTATTCGTAACGAAGGCGGAACTTATCAGTTCGAAACGACGGCTGCAATATTGACATCCTTGATAGCTGGATTGCACCTGCCCCGCCAGAACTGGTAACTTTGGCTGCCTGTGGAGTACAGGAACTCTGGACGTAGATCTGTGTCTCAGAAAAAACATGCAAATTTGGAGATGACATGAAAGGTATCAAGCAATTAATCCTGGTGTTAAGTCTGGTAGTGCCGGTTATTCCCGGCACAGCAATGTCTAACCTGCCACTGGCAGTGAACGGTAATGAGCTCCCCAGCCTGGCACCGATGGTGGAAAAAACACGGCCAGCCGTGGTGAATATTGCAACACGCGGCAAGATGGATGTGCAAAACCACCCGTTGCTCAATGATCCATTTTTCAAACGTTTTTTCCAGGGATTCGGCGACATGCCGCAAACCCGCGAAACCAAGAGCCTGGGATCCGGTGTCGTTATTGACGCTGACAAGGGTTATATCGTCACCAACCATCACGTTGTCGAAGGCGCTGAAGAGATCGCCATCACGATGCATGACGGCCGACAGATCGAAGCCAAGGTCATCGGTTCCGATCCCGAAGCCGATGTAGCCGTGTTACAGGCTGATACTAATGGTCTGCAGGCCTTGCCAATGGGTAATTCAGAAGAACTGCGCGTTGGTGACTTCGTGGTTGCCATAGGTAATCCTTTTGGTCTTGGTTCAACCGTGACTTCGGGGATTGTCAGCGCGCTCGGCCGTACTGGTCTCGGTATCGAAGGTTATGAAAATTTTATTCAGACCGATGCATCGATCAATCCCGGTAATTCCGGTGGTGCCCTGGTCAACCTCAAGGGTGAACTGATCGGCATCAATACTGCGATACTCGCTGCCGGTGGCGCTGCCGGTAATGTTGGCATTGGCTTCGCTATTCCCATCAACATGGTACAGACTCTGGTGGCGCAGATCATCGAATATGGTGAAGTGCGTCGCGGTATGCTCGGTGTTGTGATGCAGAATCTAACGCCGGAGCTGGCTAATGCGTTTGGTCTGGATTTACACCAGGGCGTGGTTATCTCTCAGGTCATCGAGGATACTGCGGCTGAAGAAGCCGGCCTGAAAGTCGGTGATGTCGTACTGTCGATCAACGGCACCAAGATCAAGAGTGCTTCAGGTATGCGCAACCTGGTTGGACTGATGCGTGTAGGTGACAAGATGGACATCACGGTGATCCGTGATGGACACAAGAAAACCATGACTGCCACCATTCGTGATACCAAGGAGCAGGTCATGGCTGGCAGCAAGATCAATGCACGTCTTGCAGGTGCCACCATCGAAGAGTCAGAAAAGAACGGCAAGACCTTCCTGCTGGTAACCGAAGTCGAAAAAGGCAGCCCGGCATGGAATGCACACCTGCGTGAAGGCGACATCATTCTTTCTGTTAACCGCCAGCCGGTAAATACCATGAGTGAATTCCAGCAGGTGGTAGGCAACAAGGACCAGCAAATCCTGCTGAATATCCAGCGCGGACGTTCAGCGCTGTTTGTGCTGATTCAGTAAACGCTAGCTATCCGGGGTGCTGGGTGCGTCATGCACCCAGCGCTCACCTGATTCGGTAGTTTCTTTTTTCCAGAAAGGCGCGCGCGTCTTGAGTTCCTCGATCAGGTAACGACAGGCTTCGAAGGCTTCGTGGCGGTGGGCTGACCAGGCCGCTGTGAGCACGATGGGGTCGCTCGGCTGCAGATCGCCATAGCGGTGAATGATCAGGCAGTCGAGGATATCCCAGCGAGATTTTGCTTCCTCACAAATCGTCTCCAGGAACTGCAGCGTCATCTTCGGGTAATGCTCCAGCGACATCGCAGACACGTCATCACCGGCATTGAAGTCACGCATGCTACCGACAAAGCTGACGCAAGCACCGTATTTACCCGCATCCAGCCTGGCTTCAAAGGCCTGCAGTTCCGTGGTGGGTTCGAAAGCCTCTCCGCGCAGTTCCGCACTCATACGCTGCCCCCGCTAACTGGCGGAAAAAACGCGACTTCATCACCGTCTTTGACACTGGCATCAAGGCGGACATAGTCCATGTTGATTGCACACAGGGTGTTATCCGGTATGGCCTGACCGTTCGTGGCCAGTTGCCATACGTCCTCGACGGTTTTGATGCTGGCAGCGTCCAGGGTGATTTCAGAGACGCCGACCTGCTCGCGCAGGCTGGCAAAAAATCTAACTTCAAGCGACATACGGCAACTATATCGGCTTTATACAGACATTGTCACTTGCTAAGCTGGATATTCTGCGAGTAACAATTGTCTGTATTATGAGCAAACTGAATCATTTCAACGAAGCGGGTGCAGCCCACATGGTGGATGTTGGCGACAAGGCGGTCACTTCGCGCAAAGCCGTGGCCCAGGGACGTATAAGCATGCAGTCAGCGACGTTGCAGCGTATCATTGCCGGCGACCATGGCAAAGGCGACGTGCTGGGTGTTGCCCGGATTGCCGGCATCATGGCCGCAAAGAAAACCGCAGAACTGGTGCCGCTGTGTCATCCGCTGGCATTAACGCATGTTGATATTGCGTTACAACCAGATACAGCAACACAATCAGTATTGTGTGAGGCAGCCGTAGAAACACAGGGTGTTACCGGTGTTGAAATGGAAGCGTTGACCGCGGTGCAAATCAGCCTGTTGACCATCTACGATATGTGCAAGGCGATTGATCGTGGCATGGTGATGTCAGACATTTGTCTGTTAAGTAAAGCTGGCGGCAAGTCCGGAGAGTGGCAGGCCAAGGCTGCGCCTCTGATCGCAAACAAATAATCTAAGGAAGACTAAAGGAATTTGTAAGACATGAGAAAGTTAAAACTGTTATTTAAAGTATTAACGATTGTTATCGCATTGGCGTTGCTTGCAGTCACGGCGCTGGTGCTGACGTTTGATCCGAATAACTACAAGGATACGATTACTGAACAGGTAGAAGCCCAAACCGGCCGTGAATTTACCATCGCAGGCGATATTGGATTATCGGTATTCCCCTGGGTTGGCGTGGAAGTAGAGGACGTTAAGCTGGCGAATGCTGAAGGCTTCAGTGACAGGGCATTTGCGAAAATCGCACAACTGGATGTGAAAGTTAAGGTATTACCGTTACTGCGCAAGCAACTTGAAGTCGACAAGATTCGTTTGCATGGACTGTTTGCTTCACTGGAAGTCGACAAGGACGGTAACAACAACTGGTCGGATCTCGCCAAAGGCGGTGAAGAAACAACGGGTCAGAAACCGGAAGTGAAGGCGGACGCACCGGCCGACAAAGGTGACCAGGGGCCGGCACTGGCAGCGCTTGCCGTTAACGGTGTTGAACTGGTTGATGCAAGCGTGATCTGGTCTGACGCGCAGAACAACATCGAATCCGAGCTGGCTAACTTTAATCTCACTTCAGGTGCCATTCGTTTCAACCAGCCGGTTGATATTCAGTTCACTACAAAAGTTAAAAACAATGCCCCCGCCGTTGATGCCGATATCGAGCTCACCACACAGTTAATATTCAACGAAGCCTTCACGCTGATCACAGCAAACGCGCTGCAGATACAGGTGGATGCGGATGCGCCAGAACTGTTTAAAGAAAAAATCGAAGTTTCCTTGAACAGTGATATTCAGGCAGACCTCGACAAGGGGCAGGCAAGCCTCGATAACACCCGCCTGTCTGCACTGGGAGCCACTGTGCATGCGGAACTGGCCGTTAACCAGTTACTGGAAGACCCCGTGATTACTGGTGCTGTGCGTACGGATGATATCAATGCGCGTGAACTGGCGAACAAGCTGGGTGTTGAACTGCCGCCAATGGCTGAGCCAACAGCAATGACGCGCGTCGCTTATAGCTATAACCTCAACGTCAGTGCCAAGCAGGCCAGGCTGGATCAGATTGTTATCAAGCTGGACAATAGTGAAATCACCGGCTGGGTAGATATTCAGGATTTTGAGTTACCCAAAGTACGATACGAACTGCATGCTACAGCCATCAACGCCGATGCGTATCTACCACCAGCAGCGAAACAAGCGCCCGCTGAAAAACAGGCCGAGACTCCGATAGCGCCGCCCGCAGCAGGAGAAGGTGCAGCGCCTGCAGCCGCAGAAGAAGACCCTGAGATTGCATTGCCGGTTGAATTATTACGCACACTGGATTTGCAGGGACAGTTAACCATGGAGTCGGTAACCATCACGGAGATCCCGGTTACAGATATCCTGATGAAGACGCAGGCCAGGGCCGGGGTGGTGCGTGTTGATCCACTCAGCATGAAAACACTCGACGGCAATGTGAACGGCAGCATGATGCTGAATGCGAAAAAGGATATCCCGCAGTATGCCATTGGTCTTAAAGCTTCAGAACTACAGGCAGGCCCGGTCGTTGATCCGCTTCTGGTGGGTATGACTGGTGAACATGACGTTAGCTTTGACGGCAAGGCGAATCTGCTGGCCGATATCAAGACCAGCGGAACGCGCGTTTCAGAATTGAAAAAAGCAGCAGCCGGCCAGGTGCGCTTCGACATGGGCAAGAGCATGTTGCAGGGTGTCGACGTGGAATATTATGCACGTGGTGTAGTCGCGGATTACCTGGCGACCAAGAGTATCAGCGTGCCACCCGACTGGCGTGGAACGTTTGACCCGAAAAGTAAAACAGCTGTTTACCGCGTACGTGCAACCGGCAATATCGCCAATGGCGATATTGTCAACAAGGACCTGCTGCTGGATTCCAGTCGTTTCCGTGTGACTGGCGAAGGTGTTGCCAATATCATTCGCAACGACATGGATTTCAATACCCTGATTGATGTCGAGCCCACACGTAAAAAAACCACGGCAGAAAAGTTACTCGACGAACCCATGAAACTGCGTATCCATGGTCCGTTCGCCGCGTTGTCATACGATGTCGACAAGTCACAACTGAAGAAAGCACTGAGCAACATGCTTGAAGCCGAGGCCAAGGCCAAGGTCAAAAAAGAGCTCGAGGAAGAGAAAGAAGAGTACAAGAAGAAGCTGGAGGACAAGCTCAAGGACAAACTCAAGGGTCTGTTCTAGGTGGCAGAGACTTCAGTTTCTGATCGAATTCTCGACTGGTACGACAGGCACGGCAGGCATGACCTGCCGTGGCAACAACAACGCACACCTTACCGGGTCTGGATTGCAGAAATCATGCTGCAACAGACGCAGGTCAGTACCGTGATTCCCTACTACGAGCACTTCATGCAGTCCTTTCCGAAGCTTGACGCGCTGGTCGCGGCTTCCCTTGATCATGTGCTCGAACACTGGGCGGGTCTGGGCTATTACTCGCGGGCGCGTAACCTGCACAAGGCTGCCTGCATCATCGCCGATGAGCACGGTGGTGATCTTCCTGATGATATTGATGAACTGATCGCGTTGCCGGGCATCGGGCGCTCAACCGCTGCTGCGATTCTGGCGCAGGCGCTGGAACAGCGACACGCTATCCTCGATGGTAACGTCAAGCGTGTGCTGTGCCGTTACCATGCTGTAGATGGCTGGCCGGGCAAAACAGCTGTACAGAAGCAGCTCTGGGATTATGCCGAACAACACACGCCTGATGATCGCGTTTGCGATTACACTCAGGCCATCATGGATATGGGTGCCACCGTCTGTACCCGCTCATCACCGGCGTGTACCCGATGCCCGATACAGGTCGATTGCACAGCGTTCCAGCAGGACAGGCTGAAGCAATATCCGAATCCGCGCCCAAAGAAAGCCTTGCCCGTAAAAACCACCCGACTACTGCTACTGACCCACGCCGAGACAGGCGAAATCCTGCTGGAAAAGCGCCCGCCAAGTGGTATCTGGGGTGGCTTGTGGAGTCTGCCGGAAGCCGATATCAATGAATCCGTTAATGGTGTTTGTGAGCAACGCTGGGGCTTTAAAGTGCTTCACAACGAGGACCACGCGCCATTCAGGCACACATTTAGCCATTACCACCTGGATATCACACCGTGTCGTGTTCATGTGCAGGAAGGCACCTTTGCCGTGGCCGAAA
>JARFRD010000191.1 GCA_029287435.1 Gammaproteobacteria bacterium | reverse complement strand
CCATAGAGCTGCTTGATATCAACATCGTATTTGTGCTCCAGCGCCCACAGCTCCTGTTTACCCAGCTGCAATAATTTTTCACGGCTTTCCTCGTCTATGAGGGACTTTAAGCGTGGATTGTTAACGATCGTTCCGGGGTTGATTCGAGGCAGTTTGGGTATACCCACCGCCAGCGTATCGCTGCCATGTTTCTTTACCAGAAGCCTGTCATTGGTCACGAAGGCTGTTGCGTTGTCTTCAAGCAAGTTCAGCATCAATGTTGACTTGCCACCACCTGAAAGACCGGCGATGGCGAGGCCGCTACCATTAACCGACAGCGCTGCGGCATGACAAAGAATGAAATCGTCATTCTGAAACCAGTTCAGAAATTGTGAATTAATAAAGTTGATGACCTGGTTATCGCATTGCAGGCAAGGACCGGCAGCAACCAGCGCATTTGAGTTTTGCAGAAACACCATCCCGGTGCGCACCTTGCGTACCAGCCTGCCATCTTCGAAATCGTGTATCGCATCTTTGCGGCCGGTTTTACCCGGTTCACGCTTCCAGTCAACAAACTCGAATACAAAATCGATGACATCCTGCTCGATGGCATGTACTTCAGCATGCGCCAACTCGCAATCTGCTATCAATACATGCGAAAAATAATCCTGCATACGCTGTAAAAAAGCAGCTGAATTACTGCGTATGGCAAGTCGATAATGCATCAGCTGTAAACACACAACATTCGGCAGCAACTTATGATCATCAAGCAGTTGCTGATAAATAGTTTGCGCAGTATTAGCAGGAGATTGCATATCAGGTGATCTGTTCAATGACATAGTCGACATATTGCCTGGCTACATTGATGCCAATGCCTTCTTTGGCGCCACGAAAACCACCAAACGCTGATACTTCAAACACAACCGGACCGTTTTCAGTTTCCGCCATATCAACCGTGGTGTAATCCATGTTGAATAATGCCTGCGCACGTTGTGCAATCTCAATCCATTCCTTGTCTGGCTCGGCAGCAGCATAACGCCCGCCGTGATGAATGGTCGTATTCCAAGAATCGCCTTCACTTACACGCGCATAGGCACCCTTGTATTCACCACCGAGAAAAACCAGGCCAAGATCATGACCGGGTAGCCGCAGTTTTTTCTGGATATACATGACTGGATTATGCCGCTTAAACGCCTTGATCTTGTCAGCACGATCAGCTTCAGGATCATCGGCATGCACCACGGTCATCCCCCTGGCCTTTGACGAGAATAACGGCTTGAAAACAGCGCTGCCATATTGTTCAACAATTGCCTGTGCATGATCAGCACGTTCGGTAATCATGGTTGGTGGCATGGGGATGCCGGCATTCGCCAGCGTTGTGGTACAACTCAACCTGTCTATCAGGCGCAGCATGCTGAAGGCCGGACTAAAAATGCGTACACCACTGACTTCTGCGACGCGCAGCAGCTCGAGGCGATCAATCGCGGCCGGACTATAGTCACGGCTGATTTTTTTTACGATCAATGCGTCGAATTCACACAGGTCATGGTCCTCATACAACAGCCTGTTGGTTTCAAAATCGAGCTGCACATCATTCATATCAATAATGAAGCGGCAACCGGTACTGGCTTCAACCTCGTCAGCCAGTGTTTCCGTTGACCATTTGCCCGGTATACCAATAACTCCGATTTTTAGATTTTTCATTGCCGGATCAGTCATAGAAAACCTCATCTACCGGTACACGGTAATTGGCATAGTCAGCGGGATCAAGCTTGATGATTTGTTCAAGCAGGAAACGTGCGCGTAGAAACATGGCGCGCGCCAGGTTGCGATCAAGAATAAAGCGCGTGGATGTGGCCAAAGAACGCACAAGACCAAATGCCAGCCGTAGTTCAAACGTTGTGTCACTGTTTGTCACCGCAAATGCCCGCGTAATCTGGTAGAACTCATTGATCACCGCAGCAATGCGACGACGAATCTGGTTATCGAGCACCTGTAAACGATAATTCGACACCATGAAGACAGAGACATCCTGCACATAATCCATGTAACGAGAACGATGCAGATCAACATAATGTATCTGGTTGCTTTCTGTATCGTATATGATGTTGTCGATATTGAAATCGCCATGAATGTAAACAGAGAATGGCGCCTGTATGTGTGTTTCGATCTCGGCGGCACGAGACGCAAGGCTGTCAAAAGAGGATAGCTCGCTTCCGCAAATACGCTGCTCGCTACCCTGAAACTCGGGGTGAACTGCGTAAACATCATTCAAACGCTTATCCAGTTGCTGCATAAAATTTGCTGCGACAGGTTTTTCTGCCAGCGTTTCTGTCCATACGCTGTAAAGCGTATTCTTCAATTCTGTCAGTGCGTTCTCGAGTATTTCTATCGAGTCATTCAACACCACCTGCTCGAAGGTGTGGCCTGAAAGGTGTTCGATGAGTAAAGAAGCTGACTTACCCTGCTTCTTCCATGCCAGAATGGTTGGTGCCAGACCTGGAAACACATCATGCCAGTTCTGTACGCCCTTACGCTCCATTTTTATTTTTTTCTTATGTCCCTGCTTGAGAATGGCGGGGTACTGACTGTTGTCATCATCGGTTAATTGCACGCTTGAAATTGCAGCACCGGAACGGGTTTCAGCGACTGTCGCCAGTTTCAGTTCCTCAGCATTACTTGTCTCAGCGATCTTACCGATTGAATCCTGCATGCCCTGCAGACGACTCGCATCCATGACCATGCCCAGGCTGCTGGAGATAATCGATTCACTGATGTGAAGCAGGCTGTCACCCATGCGCTCGATCGCATAGGCACTCAATGAAATTGTGAGCAGACTTTCGGCATCGGAAGGGTCGCGTAATGAAGCGGCATTTTTCTTTAGCAGTTTTCTGAACTTGCGGTCCAGTCGTTCCTGTACGTTGCCAATTTTCACTGCAAGTTGCGTATCGTTCTCAAACAACGCTGTCTGTATTTGCGCAACAGCATCAATGACGATATCCAGCTGTTTGAGTAACTTCGGGAAATTCTTTTTACCTGGATCGTCGTAATACAACGTCTGTTGCACGAACTCGACGCCAAGATCAGCGATTCGCTCCATCTCCGTAGCAATTTTATCTATCGCGCGCATGCGCATAACTTCTGGCGCCTCGGCATTATCTGAGGTAGCTATATAGCGATAGCAGTCATCATGAATGCGTTGCTTTAAATTGGAGAGGTAGCCACTACGGCTGAAAATTTTTTCTGCGGCTTGCGGTGAAGTATCACCAAGAAATGATTTGATACTTTCCAGCCGCCCGACGAGTTCAGCCTGCAGGAACTCAAAGTTGTGATGAATGCTTTGGGTCAATTCCATGACGTTCTACTTTATGCGCCCAACATAGGTGCGTAATGTTTCCTGCTGGATCAATAACTCAACATAATCTGCAGGCACCAGGTTGATTTCGGCCAACTGACCAAGCGGCACCCAATTCACGCCCACCTGGTGTTTGTCAGGCCTTGGGCCGTTGCGTGGCTGGTAATCATCGCTGATCGTGCAGGCAAACAGAAACTCGAGCACATGGCGGATTGTAGGCGGCGTTGTTGTTCTGGGTTTGAAATAATCACCGACGAACATCAGGTCCCGCACCTGTACCCGACTGCCTATTTCTTCTTCGCACTCGCGCTACAAGGCATCGGTCAGCGACTCGCCGAGCTCCTGCGCACCTCCGGGCAGTACGTAGACCTCCCGGCCGGACTCATATACCTTGTGCTGCAATAAAACGGATTCGTCACGAATAATAACAGCGCGTACTGCATTTCGAATACCCGGGATGAGCTTGTCAGTCATTGATTGTACCGAATAATCGATTAGCTGAAGTAACAATACCAACTATTAGCAGCGACTAAAACCGGCTGTTGTAGCGATTCGACACACAGTCAACGCGGGCGAGGATAGCACCCTGACCTAGAGTTCCACGGTTTCTGCTGAGGCGCCGCCAGTGCGTTTCATCTTGGCGGCATCATTACGTTTAACTTCAAGCCTGCGGAAATAATCTTCATCGACATCGTCAGTGATGTACTTGCCATTGAAGCATGAACAGTCGAACACCTTGATTTTGTCATTGCCCTTACGCACTGCCTTGA
>JARFRD010000074.1 GCA_029287435.1 Gammaproteobacteria bacterium | reverse complement strand
CTGCCAACAGCGGGTGAAATCGTGTTCTTCGACCGCTCCTGGTATAACCGTGCAGGTGTAGAACGCGTGATGAACTTCTGCCAGCCGGGTGAGTATCTTGAATTCATGCGTCAGGCGCCCGAAGTTGAACGCATGCTGGTCCGCAGTGGCATCAAGTTTTTCAAACTCTGGTTCTCGGTGAGCCGCAATGAGCAGTTCCGTCGTTTCCAGGCCAGGAAACATGATCCGCTGAAGCAGTGGAAGTTGAGCCCGATCGATATGGCATCACTGGACAAGTGGCAGGGCTACACCGAAGCCAAGGAAGCCATGTTCTTCTACACCGATACAGCAGATGCACCATGGACAGTGGTCAAATCTGACTGTAAAAAGCGTGCGCGTATCAATGCCATGCATCACGTACTGAGTTCACTCGATTATCCGAGCAAGGATAAAAAAGTAATTTCGGGGCCAGACCCGCTTATCGTTGGGTCTGCGAAAAACATTTATGAGAAGGGCGAGCATTATTTAGAAAGCGGCCCTCTGGATATAGAAGGAGAAAAATAAATGCATCAATCAGATCATGCTGCAGCAATGGCTGAGAGGTTCCGTGAACTTGTTGAGTCATCAGGTGACAGTTTACCTGACAATCATTACGACGAACTCAGGCTGATTATCGAAGCGGGTCTTGATACCGCCCTGCTTGAAACTATGGAAAAAATATCATCGCAGCTCACCAAAATGGCGCATGATATTCAGAACAAGGCGGAGTTTTTCGACTAGGCTGAAATTAATATTTGCCACGGAGGCACAGAGAGCACGGAGTGCTTTGGTGTTATTAACATTACCCGGATGGAGTCAAGCGAAGTCCGGGTTTTGTTTGTCATTGATTCAGGAATTCACTTTGTATTTATACCGCAGAGGCGCAGAGGACGCAGAAAGTTTTTATGTTGTCATTGCGAGACAAAATCGTCTGGAACGATTTTGAACGCACGAAGTGCGGCCCGAAGGGTGAAAGGCAGGACGCCTGAAGTAACCGATAGTGACGCGGCAATCTTCTTTGATTTCGATTTGCACCTTGCATGAGATTGCTTCGCTTCGCTCGCAATGACCACACTTTCAATAATCTCTCCGTCCTCGGCGCCTCTGCGGTAAAACTTACAAGCAATTTTTCCGGGTTCATATCAATACAACTTCAATATCCTTTTCTCTTAGCGGTGATTGCACTACGGCATGAATCGGGAATATCTCATTTAACTTATCGACGTACTGCCGTTCCGATTTATCAACAAGCACAACGACGCGCGTGTTCGGTGAATACTTTTGCAAGCTGTATAACATCACATCCAGGTTACTAATGTTCACACCGGCATAGTTATTACCATAGCCATAGAAGAACTCGGCAACGATGAAATCGGGTTGCTGTTTTTTTAATAGAGACATTACCTTGCGCATTGAAGTCAGCTTGGTCTCGTTAATGCCCAGCCGCTGATACAGGGGAGACAGGTTGGGGTGCGTGGCAGATTCAATAATTGAGAACAGTGTTAGTGACATGACCACTGATTTTACAGAAAAAAGAAAGCGGGCAAATGCCCGCTTTCCTGTTGTAAGTTTGTATGGAGGTAATCAGTCGTCTGGTTGTGGCATCGGCAGGCCAGAGAGTTTGCAAATCTCGTGTACAGGATCACGAGGGAACAGGCTGTAAATATGTTTTTCATATTGTTTCTGTTCATGATGACGCGCATTTTTCTTGCCCAGGGTTTTCACCATGGTATGCATGGTCGGATTAATCTGGTTCTCGTCGTAATATTCTCTGAAATACCAGATCAGCTCCCAGTGGTCGTTGTAGAGTTCTATCCCGTCACGTGAAGCAATTTCTTTTGCAAAGTCTTCACTCCATTGACCCAGATTACGCAGATATCCCTGTGTATCTGTTTCGACACTTTGTCCAGCAACATTCAACACCATCGTTATAACTCCTCTTTTATTATGAGTTGGTTCAGGCTTCTTGCCGGTGAAACTCCCTTTAGTGGGTTTGGAACAGTCGAGAATCACTCACAGACTGATTCTCATTCGTGTAGCAAAAAGATACCTCATGATTAATGGATTAGCAACACTTATCCATGGATAAGAATAATTTATTTAACCATGGAATACCTGGGGTTTTTTGAGGTTATTTCCTGGAGCCCGGAAGCTGGATAATCTGGACTCATTAGAACTAGGCTGATGGTTTTTTCTGTGTGATAATCCATGGGAGTTTTCATCAAACCATCGGGGGAAAAAGAATGGACGAAAATCGCAAAAAGGCGCTGTCCGCAGCCTTATCTCAAATAGAAAGACAGTTTGGCAAAGGATCGGTCATGCGTCTGGGTGATACGGGTTCAATCCCCGATATAGAGGCCGTATCTACCGGTTCGTTGAGTCTCGATATTGCACTGGGTATTGGCGGCCTGCCCAAGGGTCGCGTGGTTGAGATCTACGGGCCTGAATCGTCCGGTAAGACCACGTTAACACTGCACGTGGTTGCAGAAATGCAGAAGGCCGGTGGCACCGCTGCCTTTGTCGATGCCGAGCATGCACTTGATCCGGTTTATGCTGAAAAGCTGGGCGTGAACGTTGATGAGTTACTGGTCTCACAGCCGGATACCGGTGAGCAGGCACTCGAAATCACTGACATGCTGGTACGTTCCGGCGCTGTTGATGTGGTCGTGGTTGACTCAGTCGCGGCACTCACACCGAAAGCAGAAATTGAAGGTGACATGGGTGACTCCCATGTAGGCCTGCAGGCACGCCTGATGTCACAGGCATTGCGCAAACTCACCGGTAACATCAAGCGTTCGAATACGCTGGTGATCTTCATTAACCAGATTCGCATGAAGATCGGCGTGATGTTCGGTAGCCCTGAAACGACCACGGGCGGTAATGCACTGAAGTTCTATTCATCTGTGCGACTTGATATTCGTCGCACCGGTGCGATCAAGCAGGGTGACGAAGTTGTCGGTAACGACACCAAGGTCAAGGTCGTGAAAAACAAGGTGGCGCCACCATTCAAGATGGCATTCTTCGAGATTCTTTACGGTGAAGGTATTTCCCGCGAGGGTGAGTTGATCGAGCTGGGCGTTGAGAACAAGCTGATCGACAAGGCAGGTGCCTGGTACAGTTACAAGGGTGACCGTATCGGCCAGGGCAAGGAAAAAGTTCGCCAGTTCCTGAAAGACAATCCTGATATCGCGGCTGATATCGAACATGAACTGCGTGACAAGTTAATCGCCAAACCGGGTCGTGATCTGGATCTGGATGTCGAGTCACAGGAACCCGCTGCAGAACTGGAAGAAGCCTGATTATTGCCTCTGAATGTTGAGCGGGCTGTGCTTCACACAGGCTGAATCGTGAATGCACTGGAGTCTGCTGTCAGAATGCTCGCTCGTCGCGAGCATTCTGCTTTTGAAATACGCAGAAAGCTGAAGCATAAGGAACTCGACGAAACAGAAATCGATGAAGCTATTGCTACGCTGCAGCAAGAAGGATTGCTGTCGGATGAGCGCTATGCCGAATCATATATCAACATGCGCCAGGCAAAAGGTTATGGCCCGGTTCGAATCGCCGTGGAGCTTCGCGAACGCGGTGTTGCCGAAGCCGTTTATGAGCCGTACCTCAGGGATCAATCGATTGACTGGATGGCTGTGTTAAAGGCAGCCTACGAGAAAAAGTACGGTAGTTCGCGTTGCGACGACTACCGTGAAAAGGCAAAGCGCATGCGTTACCTGCAGTACCGCGGTTTTGCACTTGATAAAATACATGAGCTTATTGAATAGCCGTCAATAGTTAATATAAACAATAGGATACATTTCTTACTTAATGTAATTAGTTATATGGTTGCGAGCGCAGAATTACGCCAGAAATTCCTCGATTACTTCAACAGCAAGGGGCACCAGGTCGTTGCCAGCAGCCCGCTGGTGCCCGGTAATGATCCGACTTTGCTGTTCACCAATGCCGGTATGGTTCAGTTCAAGGATGTGTTTCTGGGGCGCGACAAACGCGATTACACACGTGCAACCTCAAGCCAGCGCTGCGTACGTGCAGGTGGCAAGCACAATGACCTGGAGAACGTTGGCTACACGGCAAGGCACCATACCTTTTTTGAAATGCTGGGTAACTTCAGTTTTGGTGATTACTTTAAAGAGGATGCGATCAAGTTTGCCTGGGAATTCCTCACCAGGGAAATTGGTCTGCCGCAAGACCGGCTCTGGGTCACGGTCTACGAAGAAGATGATGAAGCAGCCGATATCTGGTTGAAACAGATTGGTGTTGATGAAAACCGGTTCAGTCGCATCGGTGACAAACCCGGCGGCAAGCAATACGAAAGTGATAACTTCTGGTCCATGGGGGATACAGGTCCCTGTGGTCCCTGCACCGAAATATTCTACGATCACGGTGAGGAAATCGAAGGTGGGCCACCAGGCACACCCGAAGAAGACGGTGACCGCTATATCGAAATCTGGAACCTGGTGTTCATGCAGTACAACCGCACGGCGGACGGCGAGTTGCATAACCTGCCTGCGCCTTCCGTTGATACCGGCATGGGTCTGGAACGTCTCGCAGCGATCCTGCAGGGTGTGCACAACAACTATGACATCGACCTGTTCCAGCACCTGATCAGGGCCGCGGCTGAAGTTACAAATTCAAATGACCTGCAAAGCAAGTCACTGCGCGTGATTGCTGACCATATCCGTTCCTGTGCCTTTCTCATAACTGATGGTGTGATGCCGTCCAATGAAGGTCGCGGTTATGTGCTCAGGCGCATCATCCGTCGTGCCGCTCGACATGGTCACAAGCTGGGTATGAGTGATCCATTCTTCTACAAGCTGGTGTTACCGCTGGTTGAGGAAATGGGTGAGGCTTATCCTGAACTCGCTGCAGCCCGGGAAAATGTCGAGCGCGTACTCAAGCTTGAAGAAGAGCGCTTTGCCGAAACCCTGGATCAGGGCATGAAGATCCTTGATGCTGATATCAGCAACATGAAAGGCAAGACTATCTCGGGCGAAACTGCATTCCGCCTGTATGACACCTATGGTTTTCCGATCGACCTGACAGCGGATATCGCGCGCGAACGTAATCTCAGTGTTGACCATGCCGGCTTTGAAGTGGCCATGGATGAACAACGCGAACGCGCGCGCAGCGCCAGCCAGTTTGGTGTCGACTACACCCAGACCATTGATGTCGAAGCCGATACCGAATTCACCGGTTATGACCATACCGAGCAGAAATGCACCATTACCGAGTTATTTGTTGATGGTGAGTCGGTCGACCAGATCAATGAAGGCCAGAAAGCGATCGTTATTCTCGACAGCACGCCGTTCTATGGCGAATCCGGTGGCCAGGTTGGTGATACCGGTAAGCTGGTCACGGATCAGGCGATGTTCCTGGTTGAAGATACACAGAAGCAGGGCAAGACCATGCTGCATATCGGTAGCCTGGATTCGGGCAGTCTGAGTAAAGGCGACACTATCCATGCGCAAATCGATAACAGCTTGCGTGAAGCCATCAAGCGCAATCACTCGGCCACGCACCTGATGCATGCTGCATTGCGCAACGTGCTGGGTGAACACGTACAGCAAAAGGGTTCGCTGGTAAACGCCGAACGCACACGCTTTGATTTCTCGCACTTCGAACCGGTAACGCAAGAGCAAATTTATGCGATTGAACGCCAGGTCAACGAAGAGATTCGCCGTAACGAAGCGACCACCGATGCCGAAATGCCGATCGAGCAAGCAAAGAAGGCCGGAGCCATGGCCTTGTTTGGTGAGAAGTATGATGACGTGGTACGCGTGGTTTCCATGGGTGATTACTCAACCGAGCTCTGCGGTGGTACACACGTTGAACGTGCCGGCGATATTGGCTTCTTCAAGATTATTGCCGAGTCAGGTATCGCAGCCGGTGTACGTCGCATAGAGGCCGTTACGGGTGCAGGTGCGGTGGCATGGGCGGAGCAGCGTGAAAGTCAGCTGGATGCGATTGCAGGCGCAGTGAAGAGCTCCCGCGATGAAGCTGAAGACAAGGTTCGCCAGCTGGTAGAGCGTGTGCGCGAACAGGAAAAGGCGCTGGCGCAACTGAAATCGAAAATGGCTTCACAGGCCGGCAGTGACCTGAGTGCAGAGGCCGAGGACATCAACGGCGTCAAAATTCTAAC
>JARFRD010000044.1 GCA_029287435.1 Gammaproteobacteria bacterium | reverse complement strand
GGCGTATTCAAGAGCTGGACCGTGCTGCTCGCTATTCTCGCGTTTTCAATGAGTCTGTTGGGTACCTTTATCGTGCGTTCCGGTGTACTAGTGTCTGTGCATGCGTTTGCCACCGATCCGGCGCGCGGTGCTTTCATTCTTGCCTTCCTTTGCCTGGTTGTTGGCGGCTCGCTTGCCCTGTACGCATGGCGTTCTGACACCGTTTCTACCACGGGACGTTTTGACTGGTTCTCTCGAGAGACAGCATTACTGATGAATAATGTCATCATGGTGACTGCGGCTGTTGCCGTGTTTGTTGGCACCATGTATCCGCTGGTGCTGGATGCATTTGGGCTTGGCAAGATCTCCGTGGGACGTCCTTATTTTGACAGCATGTTTATCCTCATTGCCGTACCGTTGTTATTGCTGCTTGGCTTTGGTCCGGCACTGCGCTGGAAGGGTGACGATGCCAAACGCGTCTTTAAATCACTGAAGGGGATGTTCATCATCTCACTGGCGGTTGGCATGGTGCTGCCGTTTGTCATTGACGGCTCCCTGCACATCGGTGCCGGTCTTGGTCTTGCGGGTGCTCTCTGGGTAGGGATTACAACGTTGAAGAGCCTGTTCGATCGTATGCGTTCTTCATCAAGGTTGCCGCTTGCGTTTACCGGCATGATCCTCGCACACCTCGGACTGGCTATGTTTGTCGCGGGTGTCACCATGGTGATGACCTATGAGCAGGAAAAAGATCTGCGTATGGCACCGGGTTCCACTTATGAAATGTCGGGTTACGAATTCCGCTTCCTTGGTACTCGCGTGGTGCAGGGCCCGAACTACGTTGCCGACGAAGGCCGTATTGAAGTCTATCGGAACGGTGAACTGATTGATGAACTGAAACCGCAAAAGCGTATTTATAATGACCAGAATAATCCGATGACAGAAGCATCTATCAATGCTGGCCTGATGCGTGATCTTTATTCTGCTCTTGGAGAACCGCTGGATGATGAAGGTGCATGGAGTATGCGCCTCTATTACAAGCCAATGATCCGCTGGATATGGCTCGGTTGCATATTCATGACTTTTGGCGGCGTGCTCGCTATCAGCGATCGTCGTTATCGCCGCGCACGTGTTAAAAACACGGCGAAAGAAATTCCCGTACAGGTCGTGCCTCAAACCTGATTGATTAATGAATACAACAGTTAACAACAAACCGTCGTTGCTGCGCCGACTCGCGCCTCTGATTATATTTGCGGCGATTGCTGCATTGTTTATGTACATGCTGAATCGTATGAATCAGGGTGAGTATAATCCGCGGTCTGTACCGACAGAGTTTATTGGCAAGCCCGCGCCTGTGTTTTCTCTTCCTAACCTGCTGGACATGGAAAGCAAGGTCAATTCGTCTGATCTACTTGGAAAAGTATGGCTATTGAATGTCTGGGGTTCGTGGTGTGTGGAATGCTGGCGAGAACATGAGTTCCTGCTCGAGCTTTCCAGGTATCGTGGCGTTACGATCGTTGGTATCAACTGGCGTGACGAAGTCGCCGACGCGATGAACATGTTGCAACGTTCGGGAAATCCGTTTACCCATATTGCCTATGACCCGCAAAGCGAAGCTGTAATAGAGTGGGGGGTTTATGGTGCACCAGAAACTTTTCTCATCGATGAAAATGGCATCGTGCGTGAAAAGCACGCCGGCGCTATGAATGAACAGGTATGGCAGGCGAAGTTTGCCAGCTACTTCAGGTAAGTATTTATGAAAAGTGTTATTGCCGTAATTTTCCTTTTCATGACAGCGAACAGTTTCGCTTCAACGATTGAGACTTTCAAGTTTGAAAATGCTGAACAGGAAGCTTTATACCAGTCATTAATAGTGGAGTTGCGCTGCCTGGTGTGTCAGAACCAGAGCATCGCAGATTCAAATGCTGAGCTTGCGCAGGACATGCGCAGAAAAACTTACGAGCTGATCATGGCAGGTAAGTCCGAGCGAGAAATAATGGACTTCATGGCAGAGCGTTATGGCGATTTTATGTTGTATCGCCCACCGATGGAGCCAATGACCTGGGCGCTCTGGTTTGGTCCAGTGATTGTCCTGGTTGTTGGTTTTGTTTTTGCAATGCGATTAATACGTCGACAGGAAAAGACTGCGGTAACGGAAGATCTTTCCGGGCACGATCTTGAGCGCTTGAAGGAACTGCAGTCAGAAACTGCAGCATCAAAACAGCCTGGAGAGAAGAAAAGCTGATGAATATAATGTTCTGGGCATTGATGCTGATCATGCTGCTGGTGGCAGTCGTGATTCTGATTTATCCGTTGTTGCGTGTTCGTTCTTCGACTTCAATTGCCTACAAAGACAGCAATCTTGGTCTGTATGAAGACAAGGTGGCGGAACTCGAAGCAGACCTCGGCGAAGGTCGTATCGACCATGAGCGTTATCAGCTGGCGCGACAGGAAATTGACCGGGAGCTGCTGCAGGATGTACCTGAAGAGTCTCGTGATACCGCGGGGTTTCATTATGGCCACCAGGTAAAACGCCAGCCGGGTGTTGCGATGCTGGTCTCAGTATTCCTGCCTGCGATGGCTTTGCTGGTCTACATGCAGCTGGGTATGCATGCGGCTTCCGAACAGGGTGCAACGCAACAGGCACAAACACAAACACAACCACAAACGGCACAGGATGTCGGTTCGATTGAAGATATGACCCGGCAACTGGCTGAGCGCATCAATACAAATGGTGGCACTGTAGAAGAGTGGGCGATGCTGGGTCGAGCCTACAAGCATCTGAAAAAATACCAACTCTCTGCAGAGGCATTTGCCAAAGCTGTAGAGATAAGTCAGAACCCGCAGTTAATGCTGGAACAGGCTGAAGCAATGGCCCTGGCAAACAATCAGCGCTTTACACCCGAGTCACTGGTACTGATCAGGCGCGCGCTGGAGATGTCACCCGATAACGCGAATGTGTTGTGGTTTGCCGGTGTCGCCGAATTCCAGGCAGGCAATTACCGTGACACCATCGCGCATCTTTCCCGCTTACCCGATGAGGCACGCAAGGAGCCGGATGTTGATCATTCCATACGCCTGTATATAGAGAAGGCGCGTGAGGCATTGATTGCCCAGGGTGAAAGCGTGCCATCAATGGATGAAATATTACCGCCAGTAGCTGAAACGGCAACATCGGGTGCCAGTATAAAAGTAAGCGTTAATATCAGCCAGGATGTACGTGAAAAGTTTGGCGCGGCAGATTCCGTGTTTGTTTATGCGAAAGCAGCCAGTGGTCCGAAAATGCCATTGGCGGTACAAAAAATATCATTAGCCGAGTTACCTGCAATTGTATTGCTTGATGACAGCATGGCGATGATGGAAGGCATGAACCTGAGTTCGTTTGACAGTGTGATTATTTCAGCACGTATTACAAAGACCGGCAGTGCCATGGCGCAGGCTGGTGACTATATCGGCGAGTACAGGGTGGATGACGTGGCTCAGGCAAGCCAGGTTGATATAGAAATTAATACATTGGTCCAATAATTTAGCCAGCAAATAGCCAGGCAGTATCTAAGGAGAAAGTGATGAAGCGTGTGTTCAACAATATGTTCGTTGTTGTTACCTTGATGTTTGCTTTAACAGGCATTTCCTGTGCAGCTGAGTATCAGGAAGGCAAACATTACAAGCGCATCGATACCCAGAAAACAGCGAATCCGGATAAGGTAGAGGTGCTGGAATTCTTCTGGTACGGTTGTCCTCACTGTTACCAGTTTGAGCCCCATATCAAGCAGTGGAAGAAAAACAAACCAGCGAATGTGGACTTCTACCGTGTTCCCGCGACATTCCGTCCATTATGGGCGCTCCACGCGCGTGCATATTATGCGCTGGAAATGATGGGTCAGCTGGAGAAGGTTCACCCATACATGTTCTCTGAAATTCATAACAATAAAAACTTACTGGGCAGTGTTGATGACCTGGCATCATTTGTCAGCAAGCATGGTGTTGATCGTTCCGAGTTTGTCGATACCATGAATTCGTTTTCTGTCGAAAACAGTCTTCGTAAAGCTACAAGGAAAGTAAATGATTACAAGATTAATGGCGTACCTGCTATTGCCGTGAATGGTAAATACCTGGTAACAGGGTCTATGGCAGGGAATTATGACAATATGATCAAAATAACACAGTACCTGGTCGAGAAAGAGTCGATCAAAACCGCCGCACTCAAAAAATAAAATTTCTTCAGATGTACGTATATCTAGAACCCCGGGGAGCTTCAGCCTGCCGGGGTTTTTTGTGCCTCACCAGCCGTATATGGTAAAAATATGAAACGTGTCACAAAAATGACAATTAATGATTTTCAGTTGTCAAAATTGTGATGTATTTAACACTCGTTGTTGAAAACGGGTGTACACTTGTTTATACAGAATGCAGGACAGCTAATTGTGTTAGTTGCCTGAAAACAAGCGAACCAGGCAATGTTAGGAGATGATAATGAAGACCAGTTTGAAGTATTTTAGCGGGCTTGCCATTGCAATATTATTATCTGCATGTAGCAGTGATGAGACCATAAAAGAAGCTGAAGAATGCGTATTTCCTGATGCGCCAGATGCAGCAGCACCCGGATGGGTCTGTGATCAGCCAGTGGAAGGAATTGCAGTATCAGCTGTAGGGTATGCAGAGAAGTCAGCAGCAGGCCACAGTTTCATGAAGAACATGGCTGCAACGGATGCGCGTGTTCAACTCGCACAACGTATCAGAGTTCATGTGCAGAACATGGTTAAGCAGTATGCTGAAACCACGGGTGCAGCGGATACGGAAACTGTCGACAAGGTAAATACATCAGTGACCAAGCAGATTACAGACCAGACACTGTTAGGAACCAGGATTTATAAAACACGAACAAGTCCGAATGGTGGACTTTACGTGCTGATTGGCATGGATGAAGACTCAGTGGCCCAGGCTACGCAAAATGCATTGCGTACCAGCATGGGTAACGACGCAGCGCTATGGCAGCAGTTCAAGGCGCAAAAAGGTCAGGATGAGCTGGCGGAAGCCATTGCCAATATGAAGCGGTAACAGGTACGCCTTGCAGTAATAACCAAGCCGGTATCCGGGAGTCTGGATGCCGGCTTTTTTATTAATAGATTCACGGGTAATCGTTAAATGGCGTTCAGGCTATATATCAAGATAATATTTTCAACGAGTGCTCTGTTGAGTGCGCCTGTCATTGCGATAAGTGATTTCGAAGCCTGGAAAATGCAGCAGCAACAGGGTATGCAGCAGCAAAAGTCAGAGTTCCAGCAATACAGGGACGCGCGAGACCGCGAGTTTACAGATTTTCTGAAGCAACAATGGAAGGATGTGTCATTGTTACATGGATTTGTCAGGGATGAGAATCCAAAACCGGTGGTAATGCCAGTTGCTAAACCTGAGCCGGTGAAGGTGCCGGTGACACAGCCTCTGCCGAAACCGATAATAACTGAACCGGATATTACTCCCGCCATAGTCAAACCCGAACCTGTGGTTATACCGCCACAGCCTGATAAGCCAGCACCCGTCACAGTAGAGATACAAAAAGGAAGCCGTGCAAGGATTGATTTTTTCGGTACAGGAGTAAGCTTTTATTATGATCCGAAATTAAAACAATCGTTATCTGCGCGACTAAACGAAACGGCCGTGAGCAACTTCTGGTCTGAACTAAGCAGGGCTGATTACGAGCCGTTGCTGTCACAGCTAGATAAACAAGCAGATGCTCTGCTACTCAATGACTGGGGTTATGCATTGCTTGTGCACAAGTTGTCGGCTGCGATCTATCCATCATCTTCAAACAGGCAAGCATTATTGACCTGGTTTATTTTGACCAAGGCGGGTTATCGCAGCCGGATTGCATATAGTGAAAACAAGGTGTATTTATTAATGCCTTCCAGGCATCAATTGTACGACACGCCCTTCTTTACCTTTGATAACCAGCGTTACTATGCAGTCAGTTTAGACGGCACTATACATAAGCCGGGTCGAGTATATACCTATGACGGGCATTATCCGGGGGCAGATAGAAAACTGGATATGCGATTAGATAACAAGGCCACTCAAGGTGAACACGTAAATACACGTAACTTGCGATTTGAATTTGCGGGTAACGACTATGAAATCGATGTTGCCTATGAAAAATCGCGTGTTGATTTTCTGAATACCTATCCGCAGCTGGACCTGGAGCTGTACTTTGATTCAAAGGTGGGTAATACAACGGCATCGCCGTTACTGGATCAGCTGTCAGTCGCGATAGAAGGTATGGGTGAACAGGAGGCGGTAAATTTTCTGTTAAGATTTGTACAGACGTCCTTGAAATACAAAACGGATGAACGACAGTTTGGGCAGGAAAATTACCTGTTCCCTGAAGAAACTATTTATTATCCTTATTCCGATTGCGAAGACAGGTCGGTCTTGTTTGCCTGGCTGGTCAGGCGGTTGCTTGGACTGGAAGTAGTGGGCTTGAGTTACCCGGGTCATGTTGCAACTGCCGTTCACTTGAAGCAATCGACGGGTGATTATATCGTTCATGAAGGCAAGCGCTTCAGTGTTGCTGACCCAACGTATGTCAATGCGCGGGCTGGTATGACGATGCCGGAGTATAGAAATACCCGACCAGACGTCATAAGAATTCAGTGAACGTTATTATTGTAAGACATGCTAGAACGTAAAATTTATTTTGACGGCAATCTTGTTATAAGTCGTGTAAGCGGTATTGTTAAAAGCCAGGATCTTATCGACCATGTATTCTGGTTGATTGATAGCCATAATGTGGGTGAAGTCAAAACCGGCTTCAGCCAGTTGATCTATGTTGAGGATATAGACTCAATGGAGCTGACTGAAGAAGATGTACATCGCATCTCGCAGATAAGCACTGGTATGGGGCAGGCGCGCGGCAAGTTCAAGACGGCGATCATCGCGGTTGAGCCTTATGATATGAAGCTGGCGCATCTGCATAAATCACTGGCACGCATCTCGGACCTTGAAGTAGAAGTTTGTCATACTTTCGAGGAGGCTTTTCACTGGTTGGGCTGTGATAATCCGGATTCGGGTTTATATAAATAAAAGACTCAGTACCAGGCCTGGCCAAAGGTCAGGTAAAACGCAGTGTCTTCCGGACCCCAGGCAATGTCAAAACCTGCATGCGCACCAAAACGCCGCGCGACGAAGTAACGCATACCTACGCCCTTGCTATACACGGTGTCATCTTCGGATTCAATAAAATCAACACTTTGTGCCTTACCCGCACCACCGAAGAACACCAGGCTCCAGCGGAAGGTGTAATTCCACCTGACTTCAGCTTCAGCTACACCCACGGTCTCGCCCTGGTAGCGCATCACCGGGATGCCGCGCATGCTAATGAACGGGTACTGGTAATAGGGTGTTGTGATATCACCATCGAGTGCTTCAAGCTCGCCGCGTAAGCCAAGCACCACAGGCTTGCCTAACTGGGTGAAATACTTGATATATGTTTTGTATTTCTCGAAATCATGATCGCCGCCGAGCGCCTCTCGAAAAAGCGAGGCTTCGAGAGCAGCGGAAATTCCGTTATTGGGTGTGAACACGGTGTCGCGACTGTCGTATTCGAGCATGAAGGTCGTAGAGGCCGACGTACTGTCAAATTTTATATTGGGAATCTCTATCGGAAGGCTGGAAGTTTTGAACTCGTTTTT
>JARFRD010000027.1 GCA_029287435.1 Gammaproteobacteria bacterium | reverse complement strand
GGACCGACCAGCTTAGCCTGGTCTTTGGTTACATCTTTCATATCGCAGCATTCGTGCTCGTCATCTATACCCTGCACCTCAAGGACACGCTCCAGCATGTTTCCGGCCTGGTCTATGCTGGCAGTGCGATGGGTGCCGTGTTTGCCGGTGACCTCATTACTCTTTTTGTATTCTGGGAATTACTGGCCGTCAGCTCCGTCTTCCTGGTGTTGGCTCGCCGGGACAGTACGTCAGCCAGGGTGAGTATCCGTTACCTGGTCTACCAGGTGTTGTCCGGTGTAATACTGCTCGCTGGAGCATTGATCCATTACCGGTATACCGGTTCGCTGGCATTTGACTTCATCGGCGTGGAAAACCCCGGTGGATGGCTGATCCTCATTGCATTCGGTATCAAGTGCGCATTCCCGTTCCTGCATAGCTGGCTCACCGATGCCTACCCGGCATCGACACCCACCGGCGCTGCCGTGCTCTCCGTGTTTACCACCAAGGTGGCAGTCTACGCCCTAGCGCGCGGCTACCCGGGTACCGAGATCCTGATCTATATCGGTGTCGTGATGGCATGCTTCCCGATCTTCTATGCGGTGCTCGAGAACGACCTGCGCAAGGTCCTCAGTTACAGCCTGATCAACCAGCTCGGCTTCATGGTGGTCGGCATCGGCATAGGTACAGCGCTGGCGCTTAATGGTGCTGTTGCTCATGCCTTCTCGCATATCCTTTACAAGTCGCTGCTGTTCATGTCGATGGGTGCAGTGATGTACAGGGTAGGGCATGCCTATGCTTCGGATCTCGGCGGGCTGTACAAGAGCATGCCGAAGACCACGGTGCTGTGTATCATTGGTGCGGCTTCCATTTCTGCCTTCCCTTTGTTCAGTGGCTTTGTCAGCAAGTCGATGGTGATGACAGCCATGATTTATGAAGGCTACGACATCCTGTGGCTGGCATTACTGTTCGCCGCTGCCGGCGTTTTCCATCATGCCGGTATCAAGGTACCTTACTTCGCCTTCTTCCATCATGATTCAGGTATCCGTACCAGCGAGGCGCCGACCAATATGCTGATCGCCATGACTATCGCCGCCACCCTCTGTGTCGGAATCGGTGTGTTTCCGCAGTATCTGTATACAATCCTGCCATGGGAGGTCGACTACTGGCCCTACGATACGACGCATGTTCTGGCGCAGTTACAGCTGCTGTTCTTCTCTGCACTCGCCTTCGTGTGGTTGAACAAGCAGGGTCTGTATCCGCCGGAGCTGCACGCGATCAACCTCGACGTGGACTGGTTTTATCGTAAATTACTACCCGATGCCGGCCGCTTCACCTATCGGACGTCCCGTCAACTCACTGACAAGCTGAGTACTGCAATGAAAATATCTTTACAGGGTGCACAGGATATCTTCCGCAGCACACCGCTGGCTGATCGTTACCTGGCAGCGTGGCCGACTGGTAGTATGGTAATGTGGATCGCGATAATTCTTGGCGGATATTTGTTGCTCGATCATTTTCTATAACAGGCCCAGCAATTACTGGATGGTATATCTAAGAACGAGACCTGACCGGGACAAGGACATATAAACAAAGACATATAGAAATTACCTGATTTGATGGCTCAGCAATCAGATAGATAGCAGCCTGCCTCCATCCACCGCGATGACCTGACCGGTCACGTAATCAGCCGAAGCCAGAAAAGCGACGGTCTCTGCGATATCATCAGGACTGCCAATGCGTTCTAGGCTGGTGTTTTCAAGGATCTCCTTCTTACGTTCATCGGAAATGTCTGAGTCCGGCCAGATTATAGCGCCGGGTGACACGGCATTGACCCGAACCTCGGGACCCAGTTCGTTGGACAGTGATTTCGTCAGCATGATCAGGGCAGCCTTGGTCATCGAGTAAACAGGATGATCATGCAATGGGCGGTGTCCATAGACATCGGTGATATTAATGATACAACCCCTGTTTTTCTTCAGTTCAGCATGCAACGCCTGGGCGAGCAGGAAGGGTGCGCGCATGTTCGTATTGACGAGGTTGTCCCATTGTGTCAGTGTCACCTCCCCAACCGGAGTAGGAAAGAATCGCGAGGCGTTATTGACCAGGACATCCAGTTGCCCGAAGCACTGGACTGCCTTAACTGCCAGCTCATTTATTGCTTCCGGCTCTGAGAGATTCGCCTTCAGCATGTCGGCGGATTCTGCTTTTTGCCCGTTCAGTTCATCTACCAGTTTTTGTGCAGCATCCGACGATGAATGATAATGAATGATGACACGGTAGTTCCGCTGGTTCATATGCCGTGCAATGCAGGCACCTATGCGGTGGGCACTGCCGGTTATCAATACAACGGGATTGTTTTCTTTTTCTGACATCGATGAATTTTCCTCCACAGAATATAACAGGATTGCCAGAGCCAGATAAGGCCTCAGCGGAACATAGCCGCAATCTGGCTGTGCTTATCCATCAGGTTATTGAAGAAAAAGGTGGTGCAATTCCATTTCGAGAGTTTATGGACCTTGCACTTTATGCACCGGCCCTGGGTTATTATGTTGCTGGTCAGCATCGATTTGGTGCCGATGGTGATTTTGTCACGGCGCCGGAACTCGGTGATGTTTTTGGTCGCTGCCTGGCTAAACAGGTGGCACAGGTTTTCCAGCGCATTGAAGGGGTTTGCGAAATTCTTGAATATGGTGCCGGCAGTGGCAAGCTGGCAGCGACACTGCTTGAGGAACTGGCATGTCTCGATGCCATGCCAGAACGCTACCTGATTCTGGAAACTTCACCGGATCTGCGACTGCGCCAGCAACAAACGCTGAAGCAAAAAATACCACAGTATTTTGAACGTATTATCTGGCTGGACCGTATGCCAGAAATGGCTATTAGCGGCGTCATACTGGCCAATGAAGTACTTGATGCGATGCCGGTGGAAATGTTTGCTGTTGATGACGAAGCTGTCGCACAACAATACCTTGTGAAATCTGCTGATAATGGCTTTCAGTGGGATAGCCGACAGGCGACGGGTGAACTTGCCGGGCAGATTGAAAAACTTGCGTTGCCTGCAGGTTACAGCAGCGAATTGAATCCTGCAGTTAATGGCTGGTTGGAGATGCTTTCTGATGTACTGCAGCAAGGTATTGTTTTACTGATTGACTATGGCTTTCCGCGACATGAATATTATCATCCACAGCGAACGGGCGGTACGCTGATGTGTCACTACCGGCATCATTCACATAGTGATCCACTAACACTGGTGGGTATCCAGGATATCACCGCGCATGTTGACTTTACAGCAGTTGCTGAAGCAGCCGTTGAAGCAGGCCTGGATGTGGTCGGATTTACCACACAGACAAATTTTCTGCTTGGCAGTGGCCTGGCAGATATCATCACAACCGAGAAAGCGGGTATTGAACATGTTGAGAAAAACCTGTTGAAGCTTAACCACGAAGTGCAATTATTGACATCCCCTGCAGAAATGGGTGAATTATTCAAGGTTATGGCCCTGGCTAAACAATTTGATCATGAACTATCCGGTTTCAGCATCCGTGATATGCGAGGAAGGTTATAATGACAGATATTCAGGCCATCTGGCTTGCCGCCGTACAGGGCTTAACCGAGTTTCTGCCAATCTCCAGTTCGGCTCATCTGATTTTGTTACCCCGCCTGCTGGGCTGGCCTGACCAGGGACTGGCTTTTGATGTTGCCGTCCATGTTGGTAGCCTGACGGCAGTACTATTCTATTTTCGACATGAACTGGTACCAATGATTCGTGACTGGAGTTTGACGCTGGCAGGCAGACCAAACACCGAACACTCGAAGCTGGCATGGGCGGTAATCATAGGCACTATCCCGCTCGGTATTGGCGGGGTACTGATGAAGGTGGCTGTCGGCGGCGAATTAAGGTCGCCCCTGGTGATCGCTACGACGACAATAATTTTTGGTCTGCTTCTGGGATGGGCTGATCATGTCGGTAAAAGACAACGGGATGAACATTCGCTGAAGTGGCAAGATGCCCTGCTAATTGGGGGTTCCCAGATACTGGCATTGATACCCGGTACTTCACGCTCTGGCATTACCATTACCACCGGTCTGTTGCTGGGCCTGTCTCGTACCGCGGCAGCTCGATTCTCGTTTCTGCTCTCAATTCCAGCTATTGTTTTACCCGGGCTTCTGCTCGGTGCTGATCTCGTTGAATCAGCTGAACCTGTACACTGGCGCAGCTTTACAATAGGCGTCATCTGTTCCGCACTGTTTGCCTATATCTGTATTCGATTGTTTCTTTCGCTGATTCAGCGTGTGGGAATGACAGTATTTGTGGTTTATCGCCTGCTGCTGGGTGCGTTTTTGTTCTATTTATTTTTATAAAATCGCCCTGGCGACCACTATTCCGCTCACGCTCGCTGCACCAGCCATTTTAAGCGCTGATGAAATCGCTTCCAGTGTGGAGCCAGTGGTCATTACATCATCCACGATACAGATGTGACGATCTTTAACGTCAGTTGTAATAGCAAATGCCTGTTTCAGGTTGTGTCGCCGTTCACTGGCTTTCAAGCCGGTTTGCAGTGGGGTTTTTATGGCTCGACTGCAAACTCGATGATCAATGGGTATGTTGGTGAGCCTGGAAAGATGTTTTGTCAGTTCCCAGGCCTGGTTGTATCCACGCTTGCGCAGACGGCTACTATGCAGAGGAACAGGGATAATTAATTCTGGCTGCTCAGCCAGTATTTCTATTTTTTCTGCTATCAATGCACTAAACAGTCGGGCGTACTCAAGCTTTCGGTTGAATTTAAACTGCTGGACCAGAAATTTAACTGGCTCCTGATAGAGAAACAGGGCGTGTACCTGGTTATAGGCTGGTTGATGCTGCTGACATTTACCGCAGGGCACTGCACTGGTGACTGGCAGAGCACAAACCGGGCACGCATTGATGATTACTGGTAGTTCGTTTTGACAGGGCCGACAAAGAGGAAGGCGTCTGTTGGTCGGTGCATTGCAGAGCCCGCATGACACAGGCAGCAGGAAATTCAGTAGCTGTTGCGCGCTAAAGTTGTAAACCATCCTTGGTTCTCCAGGTTGACAATCAAAGTCGAAAAACTGAGACTTCGAAACCAGTATACGTCCTGAACCAATTATAGGGTGAAGAATTACCATGAGTAAATCGCAACAAACGACGCAAGCTGTACGACACGACTGGCAACGTGAGGAAGTGCAGACACTTTTTGATCTGCCGCTGAATGATTTGCTGTTTCATGCGCAAACAGTACACCGTCAGCATTTTGATCCCAATGCCATTCAGCTCAGCACATTGCTTAATATTAAAACAGGGGCCTGTGCAGAGGACTGTTCCTATTGTTCACAGAGCGTAGTGCATGACACCTCTCTGAAGGTTGAGCCATTGATGAATGAGGCCACTGTTATGGAAAGTGCCATCGAAGCAAAGAAAAATGGCGCCAGCCGGTTTTGTATGGGCGCTGCGTGGCGCTCACCAACACCAAAAGGTTTTGAACGTATCCTGAAAATCATCAGCGGTGTTAAATCACTGGGTCTCGAGACCTGCGCTACGCTGGGCATGCTAAGTAGTGAGCAGGCACACCAGCTAAAGCAAGCCGGTCTCGATTATTACAACCACAATCTCGATACCTCTGCAGAATACTATGGCAAGGTGATTACTACACGTAGCTACCAGGACAGGCTGGATACACTTTCCTTTGTGCGGGATGCCGGTATGAAAGTCTGTTGTGGCGGTATTGTTGGTATGGGTGAAGAGCAGACAGACCGGGTGGGCTTGTTGCTGACACTGGCCAATCTGGAGCAGCATCCGGAAAGCGTGCCGGTTAACCTGCTGGTAAAGATCGAAGGAACACCTCTGGCTGACACTGAGGAGCTGGATATATTCGAATTTATTCGCTGTATCGCTGTTGCAAGGATATTGATGCCGCAGTCTCTGGTAAGGCTATCTGCTGGCCGGCAAAGTCTGTCGGATGAAGCACAGGCTATGTGTTTTCTGGCAGGGGCAAACTCCATTTTCTATGGTGAACGATTACTAACCACTGAAAATCCGCAAGCAGATGTTGACAGGTTGCTGTTTGATCGTCTGGGTCTGCATACTATGGAATTAGATCAGCAAGCCGAAGTGGCGGGCGACGAGAAAAATAGTTCTGACCCCACTGCGTCTTCTGCGAGAAATGGGTCTTTGGTTTTATGATTAAAACGTAAAACTTTTATAACCTGGCAATGAAGCACAATGTTTGACTTGGCCAGCCAGCTGCTGGCGCGTAAAAAAGCCGGCCTCTACCGCAGCCGACTGACCAGCAGCAGCCCTCAGGGAGTGCATGTCGAAATCGATGGTAAAGAGTACCTGTCATTCTGTAGTAACGACTATCTTGGGCTGGCCGCACATCCACAGTTAATACATGCCATTTGTGAATGTGCCAGCAGCTGGGGTGCGGGTGCCGGTGCCTCACATCTGTTAGGTGGTCATAGTGAACCACATGAGATGCTGGAGCAGGCCCTTGCAGCTTTTATGGGAACTGATCGTGCGCTGTTGTTCTCAACCGGCTACATGGCAAATCTTGCCGTGCTGACTGCGCTGGTAGGGCGTGGTGATGTCATTCATCAGGACAGACTGAATCATGCTTCGCTGATTGACGGCGCGCTGTTATCACGGGCCAGTTTAAAGCGCTACCGCCATGCCGATATGCAGGATTTACAGGGACAGCTTGCGAATATAACTGCTGACAGAAGAATTGTCGCCAGTGATGGCGTATTCAGCATGGATGGTGATCTCGCACCACTAACGCAGATACTGGAACTGTGTCGATACAACGGCGCACTTTGCTATGTCGATGATGCCCATGGATTCGGCGTGCTGGGTGATAAAGGAAGAGGTATCGTCGAGGTAAATAATGTCAGTTGTAGAGACTATGACGATGGCCATCTATTATCGATGTGTACCCTGGGCAAGGCGATGGGAAGCTTTGGGGCATTTGTTGCAGGCAGTGATGAAATAATTGAAACACTGATTCAGCATGGTCGCAGTTATATCTACACCACTGCCTTACCGCCTGCCATTGCTGCAGCGAGTTACGCAGCTCTCGAGGTGATCAGTGCAGAAGGCTGGCGGCGACAGAAGCTGACCGGCCTGGTTGATTATTTCAGATCGGCCTGCCGGCAGCGAAATATTCCGGTGATGGATTCATCGAGCCCGATACAGCCCGTCCTCATTAGAGACAATGATCAGGCTGTGGCGATTGCCGAGCGACTGAAACAACTTGGACTACTGGTCTTTGCCATTCGCAGCCCCACTGTCGCAGCGGGAAGTGAACGCTTGCGGATTACCTTAAGCGCGGCTCACAAGGAGATTGATATTGATGCATTGCTTGATGCCCTGGCGAATATCATGGAAGACTTGAGTGCAATATCATGAGACGAGTCCTGATGTTTCATGGTTGGGGGTTTCCAGCGGCGATATTTTCTTCGCTTATAGACGATTTAACACCAGGTTTTGTCGTTGAAACACCAGGCCGGACAGGTTATGGCACACCGCATGAACAGTCAGCGGGTACGATAGCTGTTTCTTTGCAGTCGCCGACATTGCTAATTGGCTGGTCTCTTGGTGGACAGGACGCGCTGAAGCTTAGTCTGCAGCAACCCGAGTTGGTTAGTGGGGTGGTGTTACTGGCGACGACACCGTGTTTTGTTAATCAACCAGGCTGGAACGCAGGCATGGATCAGGCAGTTTTTGATGCCTTTCGCCAACAGGTGATCGATGATCCGGTAGCGGCGATGCAGCAGTTTGTGCGTTTAAACGCGGGTGATAGAGCCGATCGCCAGAGCAGAGCGCGGCTCAGTGAACTATCTGGTGGTGTTGCGCCGTCTGTTTTGCTGAATGGGCTCGATGAGCTTGAGAATACAGATCTGCGTGATTCGGTGAGTGAGATAAAGGCCCCTGTTTTAATTTTACATGCCGTAGATGATCGAATAGTTCCAGTTGCTGCCAGTTACTGGTTGCAGCGGAATTTGCCGAATGCCAGATTAGTAGAGTTTCCACATGGTGGCCATGCATTTTTTCTTCAGCACACCAATGAAATAGCCGATTTGGTCAGGACAATGGCATGAGCAGTCAACTGAATAATCAAAACAGGATTAATGCAGGCTTCGACAGGGCTGCCGGGACTTATGATGAGTACGCTGTATTACAGCGTAAGGTGGCTGAAGAGATGCTTGAGCGGCTGCAGGTGATTAAGATCTCGCCCAGCTATGTCATCGATGTCGGCTGTGGAACCGGTTTTTGCACGCGTCAGTTGCACAAGATCTGGAGCAGGGCACATATACTTGGGATTGATCTTGCTGCCGGGATGGTTCACCAGGCCAGTGCTCAGAAAGGCTGGTTCAGTAAACAGGCCTATTGCCAGGCCGATGCAGCTTTCCTTCCTGTTGGCGATGCGGCTATAGATATCGTTTTCTCCAATCTGATGCTGCAGTGGTGCGAGCCGTTAGCCGTGTTTACTGAGTTTCGACGTGTGCTAAATGATAATGGTCTATTAATGTTTTCAAGTTTTGGCCCGGATACGCTTAAAGAATTACGTCAGGCCTGGGCGGCGATTGACGATCGACCTCACGTGATTGATTTCGCAGATATGCATGACCATGGTGATGCGCTGCTGCAAGTTGGATTTCGCGAACCGGTAATGGATGCTGATCGTTTTACACTCACCTACAGCGATGTGCTCGGGTTGCTGCGTGATCTGCATGGTATCGGATCAAGAAATACCATGGCAGGTCGCAGGACCGGACTGATGGGACGTGATGTTGTACACAGGCTGGAACAAGCCTACCGCCAGTTTGCTGATAATGAACAGCGCCTGCCGGCAAGTTACGAAGTGGTTTATGGTCATGCCTGGTCCGGTGGCAGGCAGATAGCAACTCATCAACAAGGTACAGTACATAAAAATATAGACCTTCTCAGGCCGCCCCAATGATTCAGGGCTTTTTCGTCACCGGAACCGATACCGGGGTTGGAAAAACGCTGATATCTACGGCGTTGATTCATGTTCTGCGCCGTCTGGGTTTACGAGTTTCCGGTATGAAACCGGTTGCCAGCGGCTGTATCGACACTGATTATGGTCGAAGAAATGAAGATGCCGACCGGCTGCTCGAGGCAGCTAATGTTTCCGCTGATTATGATTTGATATGCCCATATCGTTTTATGCCACCGATTGCCCCGCATATAGCCGCACAGCAAGAAGGTATTGATATCAAAACTGAGCATATTTTGCAGTGTTACCAAAAGCTACAGTCCTGTTCGGATGCTGTGGTAGTTGAAGGTGTCGGTGGCTGGCAGGTGCCAATCAAAGAGGATCAATTCATGTCAGACCTGGCAGTCGAAGCCGGGCTGCCGGTAATAATAGTCGTGGGTGTACGCCTTGGCTGTATCAACCATGCACTGCTGACAGCCGCAAGTGTCCTTGCCAGTGGATTGCCGGTAGCTGGCTGGGTGTTCAACCAGCTTGATCCCGACATGCAGCAGCTTGATGCAGTGAAACAGACTTTACAGGCTTATATGCCGGGAACTATGTTGGCGGAGATACCCTTCCAGGATGACCCGGATGTTGAAGCAATCGCCAGAAGTTTTCAGCTTTCCAAGTAATTTGTGATACTTAAATCGTAAAAAAAAGATGTTTTCTAGAACGTCCGTTTATCCCAGCCCCACATGTGCCGTTCAGGCCCGCTGAATTCTATATAAATTCTATTAGTTGGGATCCCCGTCTGCTGGTTGAGAAAATTACAAAGAGATTCTGAAAACTCTGCTGTTTGCTGCTCCGGCAGGCCCAGTGACTTCAGATGCATCATTGCACAGGGTGCAGAGTCGCCTGCAAAACTCATGGTTCTACCGTGTTGAACGGCTACCATTACATAACTCTCGGGTTTGCCGAGTAACTTGGACACATGTGTCGATGCTTTATTACACAATGTCTGTGCTGCCTGATCATCGAGTGATATATTGGTACCGATTGTAAGTAGTGGCATAACAGGCTCCTGACAGGAAAGAGTTAACGAATTATGAAGGAATACGCACCCGCCTGCGACCGCAACCAGCAGGTGATCCTTGATGTACTTGAGCAGATTTTAACGCGTTCAAGTTTTGTATTGGAAATTGGTTCAGGAACTGGTCAGCATGCTGTTTATTTCGCGGACGCTCTCGGTCATCTTAACTGGCAACCCACAAACAAAGAGCCATTGGACAGTATTCATGCGTGGCGAGACGAAGCTAATCTGGAAAACCTGTTAGCGCCAGCATCTCTTGATCTACTGGATCTGCATAATTCCACAGTAGACACTACGAAGGTCGATGCAATCGTCTGTATCAATACCATCCATATTATGGCATGGCAGGGAACGGAGAGTTTATTTTCTCTGGCTACCAATGTTTTACCTGTTGGCGGCCTGATTTATGTCTATGGGCCCTACCGGTATTCAGATCGTCCACTTGAGCCGAGTAATGAGAACTTTGACCTGTGGTTGAAAGAACGGGATCCTGTCAGTGGCATTCGGCATTTTGATGAAGTCAATAAACTGGCACAACGAGGAGGTTTGGAACTTGAAGGTGATATGGCTATGCCTGCTAACAATCGTTCCATATGGTGGCGAAAAAGCTAGTGCACCGTTGCCTGTCACGGCAGACACTGAGGAACGAGCTAGTTATACTGTGTTGCAGATTGCCTTGCCCGCCTGACAGCCTCCTGTAATGTTGAGGCGCCGCTTTGTTCGACACGTTGTGCCAAACCGCTAACAATCTCACCTATGATGCCAGGCCCGTGATAGATTAAACCGGTATAGATCTGCACCATTTCCGCACCTGCAAGTAATCGCTGCCAGGCATCTTCAGATGAAAAAATCCCGCCGACGCCAATGACAGGTACCTTACCTGCAAGTTCCTTATATAAAAGTTTAACAACTTCATTAGCTCTGTGTTTCAAAGGGGCACCGCTCATACCACCGTCTTCATCCGCGTACTGGCTTCCGGCAATTGCAGAATGGTCGATGGTAGTATTGGTTGCAATCACCGCATCAATGCCGTGTTGTACTAACAATCCGGCAAGTGATGGTATTGTGACGTTATCAATATCAGGAGCTATTTTTACGGCCACAGGCACAGTGCGGCTGAATTCATCTGCAAGTTCCTGACGCATTGTCATTAACCTGTCAAGCAGGGCATCCAGTGCATCCTCAGATTGTAAATCACGCAGGTTTTTGGTGTTCGGCGAGGATATATTAATCGTAAAGTAGTCAGCATAGAGATAGAGTTGTTTCAAACCTGTTATGTAGTCTTCAGCGGCATGCTCGATCGGTGTTATGGCGTTTTTCCCCAGATTGATTCCAAGCGGTACTGTTTTTTCTGTCCTCGCGATATTTTCCAGGAACGGTTTGATCCCGCCGCTATTAAATCCCATGCGATTGACAATTGCCTGATGTTCAGGAATGCGGAACATGCGCGGTTTAGGATTTCCTGACTGTGGTTTTGGTGTTACGGTGCCAAGTTCAAGGTGACCGAAACCAAGGGCTGAAAGTGCTCTAATACAGCGTGCTTCCTTGTCGAGGCCGGCCGCCAGGCCTACTGGTCCGGGAAAATGAATACCCATCAGTTCGACAGGAAGTTCGGGAACTCTGCTGCCATATAGTTGATTCAGCAGTGATTTTGTAACAGAAAACCTGCCAGCCCGCGACAGCCATTCGACGGTGATTTCGTGGGCTAGTTCGGGATCGAGCCTGAACAGAAGTGGGCGCAGTAGTGATTTGTACATTATTTAAATATCTGGATGGGAATGTTGAATGAGCATCGCCCTGGGTCGTTATTTATTCGCCTAAATTCGGTTGATGAAGCTAAGGTCGATCGAAATTGTATCCGGTTAGATGGCTAAGGAGAAACCAATCCTGCCAGACGATTTAATTAAATTAATGATTTTGATGTAGATCAAGGAATTATTTATTTCAATCTCAACATATTCATGGCTATTATTATCTCAAAATTAGGCACTAAAATGGGGCATTCAATAGAATATATTAATATTATTAATATCTTATAGTTGTGTGATTTAACTCAGTGTTTGTGCCAAATGCCCTTGTAAAAATGCGCATTAATAAGTAGCATACGCGCCGTCGCTATCTGCAGGAGTGTAAAATCATGGCTAAATATTTACGCAATCCTGGCCAGCGTTGAAAGTACACATAAAAAAATTATTACACGAACAAATAAGCGAATTTTCATTAAATCTTTTAGTCAGGAGTAAATAATGAGAGCAGCAATACGTGTTGCCGGCTTTATCAGCATGATGCTGTCCAGTTCTTTGGCACTGGCAGAATATAAACTTGATCTGGAACCCGGGGTGACAACATTCAGTCAGGGAGCATACGAAATTCATACAATGGTGATGTGGATTTGCGTTGCCATTGGTGTTGTCGTGTTTGGTGCGATGACCTATGCGATCATCAAACACAGAAAGTCAAAAGGTCACGAAGCTGCCAGTTTCCATGACAATACAACACTGGAAATCGTCTGGACGATCGTCCCTTTCATTATCCTTGGGTTCATGGCTGTCCCGGCAACCAAAGTGCTGCTCAATATGGAAGATACCTCAAACTCTGATATGTCGGTTAAGATCACTGGCTACCAGTGGAAATGGCATTATGACTATCTCGGTGAAGACGTCAGCTTCTTTAGTAATATAACCACTCCTGATTCTCTCAGCCTGGCCACTAGCGCAAATGTCAAACAGGATGAAACTACCCTGCTGGATGTAGACAACAGGATGGTGATTCCAGTCAACAAGAAAGTTAGACTACTGTTCACCTCCAATGATGTTATCCATGCCTGGTGGGTAAATGATTTTGGCGTAAAGAAAGATACGATCCCCGGTTATATTAATGAAAGCTGGATCAAGACGGACAAGCCTGGTGTTTATCGTGGGCAGTGTGCTGAGCTTTGTGGTACTAACCATGGTTTCATGCCTATCGTCGTCGAGGTCAAATCTGAAGAAGACTACCTTGACTGGTTAGCAGGTAAAAAAGCCGCTGCGGCAGAAGCAGCGGCGAGTGCTGAAAAAACCTGGACCAAGGATGAGCTGATGGCACAGGGAGAAAAAGTCTACGCAACGAACTGTGGAGCCTGTCACCAGGCTTCAGGTCAGGGCATACCAAATGTTTTCCCTGGTCTAGTAGGCAGCCCGATAATCATGGGTGATGTGGCCAAGCATATTGATGTTATAGTAAATGGTGTTTCCGGAACGGCAATGCAGGCATTTGGTGGACAGCTTAATGACGCAGACATCGCCGCAGTTGTAACCTATGAGCGGAATGCCTGGGGCAATGACACCGGGGATGTGATTCAGCCATCGGATATCAAAGCGGCACGTTAAGTTACAGATAAACTAAGAAAATTATTCACTGAAATAATATTTTAAGATAAAAGAGGCAATTATGAGCGCTGTTATCGAAGAGCATCACGAAGAGCATCACGATCACAAACCGACAGGGATCGGCCGCTGGCTGTTCAGTACCAACCATAAGGACATTGGTACCATGTATCTCTGTTTCAGCTTTCTCATGCTGTTTATCGGCGGCGCGATGGCACTGGTTATCCGTGCCGAGCTGTTTCAGCCAGGGCTGCAGTTTGTAGAACCTGAATTCTTCAATCAGATGACCACGCTGCATGGGCTGATCATGGTATTCGGTGTGATCATGCCTGCCTTCGTTGGTCTGGCGAACTGGATGGTGCCAATGATGATCGGTGCCCCGGACATGGCCCTGCCAAGGATGAACAACTGGAGTTTCTGGTTATTGCCCGGTGCATTTGGCATACTGATCGCTAGTCTGGTAATGAGCATCATGGGTATGGGTTCAGCACCGAACTTCGGCTGGACATTCTATGCCCCGCTGTCAACCAAGTATGGTCCTGCAAGTACCGATTTCTTCATATTCTCGGTGCACATGATGGGAATTTCATCCATCATGGGTGCAATCAACATTATTGCCACAATCATGAATTTAAGAGCGCCGGGCATGACTTACATGAAGATGCCTATCTTCGTCTGGACATGGTTCATTACTGCCTATCTGCTGATTGCAGTAATGCCGGTTCTCGCCGGTGCGGTAACGATGATGTTGACTGACCGCAATTTTGGCACCAGTTTCTTCGATGCTGCCGGTGGCGGCGACCCGGTTATGTTTCAGCATATTTTCTGGTTCTTCGGTCATCCTGAAGTGTATATTATGATTCTGCCGGCTTTCGGCGTGATCTCCCAGATCATTCCGACTTTTGCCAGGAAGAAAATATTCGGCTACAGCTCAATGGTCTATGCGACCTCGTCAATCGCCTTCCTGTCATTCATCGTCTGGGCACATCACATGTTCACAACAGGTATGCCAGTTACAGCGGAACTGTTTTTTATGTACGCAACAATGCTGATTGCTGTACCGACAGGCGTTAAAGTTTTCAACTGGGTCAGTACGATGTGGAAGGGTTCAATGACATTTGAAACGCCCATGCTTTTTGCCATAGGCTTCGTGGTGCTCTTCACAATCGGTGGCTTCTCGGGCCTGATGCTGGCCATCACAGCAGCCGACTTCCAATATCACGACACCTATTTCGTGGTGGCGCATTTCCATTACGTGCTGGTTCCCGGTGCAGTCTTTGCCCTGATGGCCGCGACCTACTACTGGTTGCCAAAATGGTCAGGCAATATGTACTCGGAGAAGTGGGGCAAGATCCATTTCTGGCTGTCGACAATTTTTGTCAACGTGCTGTTCTTTCCCCAGCATTACCTTGGACTGGCCGGAATGCCACGCAGAATACCGGATTACTCAACACAATTTGCTGATTTCACCATGATTTCTTCAATCGGTGGCTTTGCTTTTGGTGTAACACAATTAATTTTCGT
>JARFRD010000107.1 GCA_029287435.1 Gammaproteobacteria bacterium | reverse complement strand
CCCTACCTGTCAGATAGCGGGCTTATCGATCGCAGCAATGTTAAAGCCATTAATGCCATGTTAAGGAATGGTATACGTGTTTATATCTATCCCGGCCCGTCCCATATCAAGGGTGCAATTTATGATGGCTGGATCTGTCTTGGCTCGGCGAACTTTGATCAACTCAGCCTGCGCGTAAACAAGGAGATGAATATCGCGACCTCGAATCCCGATGCAGTACAGGCTTTTCTTGACCAGGTACTCTTGCCCGACCTGGAGAAATCGGTGGAACTAACAGAAGAGCTGCCTGAAAAATGGCTGGATACATTAAAAGAAACGCTTGCTGATCAGCTATAAACGCTCAAAGAACATTATCCGCGCACTAACCTGCTCACTACGAAGTTAGCCTTATCCAGGAAGGATGCTGACTGATCAGGCTCAGGGATTGTTCAAGCAATCGCTTGCCAGGTTCCATTCGATGCCAGGTAGAGGCGCCAGAAGGATGCGGCAATGGAATCACATCAATCATTCTTCCATCTTCTTCGAGTTCAAATTCATGGCCGATCACATCAACCAGTTTGCCAACATCCATAAACTGCTCAATAGCCAGCTTGCCAACCGGGATTATCAACTCCGGTTGCAGGAGTGCAATTTCCCTGTCCAGCCACCTGGAGCAACGCTCTATCTCTGACCAATCTGGAACACGGTCACCACCTTTCGGATTCTTTCCCGGGAAGCAGCGACACACCGCGGCCATGTACACCCGCTCACGAAACGCTGACTCATCCAGTCCTATGCTTGAGAACCACTTGAACAAGGTTTTACCTGCAGTCCAGGCAAAGGGTTTTCCATAGAGGCCTTCCTTATCGCCCGGCGCCTGGCCTACAAGCAGCACTTTGGAGGCCACAGCATTACCCGTTACTACAGGCGGAATCATGTCAGGGCACTGCCTGCACTGCTTCAGCTCGGCCTGGTGCAGGATAATCGATTTCTGGACTGACTTGTTCATTCTTATGCTTCTGATTTAAAAAGTGATATTACTACGCAGTACTCGTATAAAAAAATGCGCTGCAAATCTGATCAAGAACTGCTCAACGTCACCCTGATCATGACGCCCGTCATGAATCCGAAATGCGATTACGATAAAATAGCGAATGTAGTTGTGAGGTTTTTTGAGATGCGTAATTTTCTGTTTTCCCTGTTTTTTATAGGTCTTTCTTGTTTTAGTTTTACTGTCAAAGCTGATGTACTGGTACTAATCCACGGATACCTTGCCAGTGCGGAAAGCTGGGAAGTCAGCGGAATTAATAATATTCTTAATGCCAATGGCTGGAAACGCGGCGGCCTGATTACTTCCATGCCTGCTTCATCGCAGTTCTACCAGGCTCCGGGTAAAGACGCTGAGAACAAGGTCTATGTTGTTGATCTGCCCGCCGATGCACCTATCGTCATCCAGACTGATCAGTTTCTTGCGATGATGCAGACTATCCAGCAGCTCCACCCCGATGAGCCCGTTATTTTGCTCGGCCACTCTGCAGGTGGTGTGGTTGCACGCATGGCCCTGATTCGTGGCAACCTGCAAAACGTGAAGGCACTGATCACTATTGCCAGCCCGCATATTGGCACAACGCGTGCGAACGAAGCGTTATCAGCTACTGACGAGTCTGGTATGTTCGGTTTTGCAAAAAGCTTTTTCGGTGGTCGCGGCTATGACACTTTAAGGCAGTCACGTGGTCTTCTGTTCGATCTTGCCCATCCTGCCCCAGGTTCATTACTTTACTGGTTGAACGCTCAGCAGCATCCCGATATCAATTACATTTCTGTTGTGCGGTTGAATCGCGTTGGTTTCGCTGGAGATGAACTCGTACCCGGTTATAGCCAGGATATGAATAATGTACCCAGCATTCATGGCAGCAGCCATACGGTGATGACGCCGGCGGGACACACCCTGGTTACACAGGATGGCAGCACCATCGTCGAAATCCTGAACGGACTCAACGAATCAGATACGGACGACACGGAATCTGTTTCCTGACTATGGAATGACGGGTACCCCTGAACAATCACTGGATCCGCGCTGGGGTACCCGCGACCCAACCCACGACCCCTATCTGCTTGCACATTTCACCCCGCGGGCAGACGATGTCCTCATCACTACAGCACCAAAAGCAGGCACGACCTGGATGCAGAACATACTGCACCAGCTGCGCAGCGGTGGCGATCCCGAATTCAAAACCATCGACCAGGTTGTTCCATGGCTGGAGCTACCGCGTAACCACTTAAGCCATGAACAGGTACTTGCGCAATACGAGGCCATGCCATCACCCCGGCTGTTTAAAACCCACTGTACTTACGAGCAAACACCCGGCACAGATACCGTAAGAATCATCATGTCCTCACGCGATCCGCGTGATTGCATGGTCAGTTTTTACCACCACGTGATGGACATGACCGACGAGGCACGCGCTTACACCGGCTACGATGCCATGAAAAATTTTGATGACGTATTCGATAGCTGGATGAAACATGGTGCCTGGTTCAGAAACATCAAAAGCTGGTGGCCACATAAAAATGACAGTAACGTGCTCTGGTTTCGATATGAAGATATGAAGGAAGATATTGACCCGGTGATTGAGCAGATACTGGAGTTCCTGGGCTGGCAGTTAAACCATGAACAAATAAAGCAGGTTAAAAAATATATTTCTTTCGAATGGATGAAAGCGCATTCAAACAAGTTCACAGAAAACACTGAGGGCAGATCCTTTTTTAAACCCGGTGGTTTTATACGTAAAGGCCAGGTGGGCGATCATAAAAGCAAGCTAAGCCCTGAACAGGAATCACTGATTCTTGAAAAGGCGCATACAGAGCTCGAGCCCGATTGCCTTGCTTTTCTTGGTCTCTGAAATTCAACCCCGTTATTCACCACGCAAAAAAAAACGCACCCGAAGGTGCGTTTTTTCTTTATATATTCGCTGTTGCTTACAGATTGCCGAGATACTTTTCAGCAGTCTTGGCTGGCAGCGGAATATAACCATCCTTGACAACAACTTCCTGACCTTGCTTGGAAAGAATCAGTTTGATGAATTCTTTTTCAAGAGGTGCCAGTGGCTTGTTAGGATGCTTGTTCACGTAGACATACAGGAAACGTGACAGTGGGTACTCACCAGACAGTGCATTTTCGTTAGTTGCTTCTACGAAAGGCTTGCCTTGTTTCTTCGCCAGCGGCACAGCACGTACACCTGAAGTCTTGTAACCGATACCTGAGTAACCAATACCATTCAAAGAGCTGGTAATAGCCTGTACGACAGAAGCAGAACCTGGCTGTTCGTTAACGTTGTTCTTATAGTCACCTTTACACAGGGCTTTCTTCTTGAAGTAGCCATATGTACCGGAAACCGAGTTACGACCGAACAACTGGATGTCACGTTTTTCCCAGTCACCTGTCAGACCAGCATCACCCCATTTCTGGATGTCTTTCTCGCCACCACACTTGCGTGTAGAAGAGAAGACAGCGTCAACTTCAGGTATGGTCATACCCTTGATCGGGTTGTCCTTGTTGACATAAACAGCCAGTGCGTCGATAGCTACCGGGATCGCGGTTGGCTTGTAGCCATAGCGATCTTCAAATGCAGCTATTTCCTTGGCCTTCATTTTGCGGCTCATCGGGCCGATGTTTGAAGTTGCTTCGGTCAGTGCAGGAGGCGCAGTCGATGAACCTGCAGCCTGAATCTGGATGTTCACGTTTGGATAGGTACGCTTGAACTCTTCTGCCCACAGCGTCATCAGGTTAGCTAGTGTATCGGAACCAACACTTGAAAGGTTTCCAGAAATACCACTTGCCGCCTTGTAAGTTGGCAGGTCTTTATCAACATCTATGGCAAAGGCTGAGCCTGAAGCCATCAATCCGGCAGCAACGAGTGCTGTAATTTGCTTGTGAAGTTTCATTAAACGGTTTCTCCCGTATCAAAATTGCTGCGCAAGTTTGCTATACAAATATGAATAAAATATGTATGAAATGTTACATTTATGTTACAAATAGTGATGCGCCAGAATTTACTGTAACTACCTGAAATCACAGCGAAATACACTTCCCTCATCGGGGTGGCTTTCAATATGCAGGGCGGCATTATGACGATCCAGCACATGCTTGACAATAGCCAGACCAAGGCCGGTGCCGCCCGCTTCACGCGAACGACCCGAATCCACACGATAAAAACGCTCTGTCAGGCGTGATATATGTTCCGGGGGAATCCCGATGCCGTCATCCTCAACCCCAACCTGGATGGTATCGCGCAGGCTGTGACAGAAGATTCTGATTGTCCCGCCATCAGGTGTATAGCGGATTGC
>JARFRD010000096.1 GCA_029287435.1 Gammaproteobacteria bacterium | reverse complement strand
GGTGGCGCCAACACCTCACGCGACCCATTCGACTGCATCGCACTCACAACACCCGCGGCTTCCATCTCTTCAATCATTCGAGCTGCCCGGTTATAACCGATTTTAAGTCGACGCTGGATATAGGAAATCGATGCCTTGCGCGTTTCAGTCACGATCATCACGGCTTCATCATAAAGCGCATCAGTGTCTTCACCGGAACCGCTCCCAGGTTTCTCACCAGGTAATACCGTTGATGTGTTTTCCTGTAAGACCTCTTCGATGTAATCAGGTTCACTGGAACGCTTCAGATGCTCGGCAACATTGTGTACCTCCTGGTCTGCAACAAAGGCACCGTGAATACGTTGTGGAATATTACTGCCTCCAGCCAGGTACAGCATATCACCGTGACCAAGTAGCTGCTCCGCGCCCATTTGATCAAGAATAGTGCGTGAATCCACACGTGAAGAAACCTGGAACGCAATGCGACTCGGAATGTTCGACTTGATCAATCCGGTGATGACATCAACCGATGGACGTTGTGTAGCAAGTATCAGGTGGATACCCGAGGCACGGGCCTTCTGCGCGAGGCGTGCAATCAATTCCTCGATCTTCTTACCGACGACCATGAACAGATCAGCAAATTCGTCAACGACCACGACGATATAAGGCAACGGCTTGAGCTTCGATGGTTGTACACCGGGTGCGGCATGATCAGGATCAAACAACGGATCCTCGATCGGATTTCCCGAATCTTCCGCTTCTTTAACCTTACGGTTATAACCGGCAATATTACGCACGCCCAGCGCCGCCATTAGTTCATAGCGATTTTCCATTTCGGCAACACACCAGCGCAAGGCATTGGCGGCTTCTTTCATATCAGTAACCACCGGTGCCAGCAGATGAGGTATACCTTCGTATACATTCAGCTCGAGCATTTTCGGATCAATCAGGATCATGCGCACTTCGCTGGGCTTGCTCTTGTAAAGCAGGCTCATCAGCATCGCGTTGACACAAACCGATTTACCGGAACCGGTAGTACCCGCAACCAGCAGATGCGGCATCTTCGCCAGGTCGGCCACCACCGGCATACCGGAAATATCCTTGCCCAATCCCAGGGTGAGCGGTGAAGATGATTTATCGTACTCCTTGGACATCAGGATTTCGCTGAGCGAAACCAGTTCACGGTATTCATTCGGTATCTCAAGCCCGACCACGGTTTTGCCCGGAATAACTTCAACCACCAGCACACTGACAACAGACAGCGAACGTGCCAGGTCCTTGGACAGCGCCGTGATCTTGCTTGCCTTCACACCGGGTGCCGGCTGCATTTCGAAGCGGGTGACAACGGGACCCGGGTGTACGGCGACAACTTCCACATCTATGCCAAAATCAGACAGCTTGATTTCTACCAGTCGAGACAGTGCTTCCAGCGCTTCCTTGGTAAAGCCTTTTTCAGAGGGTTGCGGTTTATCCAGTAAACGCAGTGGAGGTAATTCAGTATCGGTGTGGGTATCGAACAGGGCGATCTGCTTTTCTCGATCAAGTCGTTCGGAGATCTCGACCTGTTTGACCACCGGTTCGATGCGTACCTTGCTGCTGCCTTTCGCCTTGCGTTCAGCCGTTTTCTGCTGATCTGCCTCGAACACTTCCTGGCGCTGTTGCTTGGCTTCCTCGCCGGCCTTGCGTTCTTCATAGTATTCAATCAGGGCTTTCAGTCGTTTTCTGATCTGATCATAGACAAAGAAACCAAAAGTGCCGACAGCATCGATAACACTGAACCACGAGAGTCCACTGAACAGGGTAATTCCAGCAAGTAGCACGGCCAGAAGAATCAGGGTTGATCCCAGCAGTCCCAGCGCACCCGCAAGGCCGTCGCCCAGCCACTGACCCAGGATACCGCCGCCATCGATTGGCAGCACACCCGCTTCAACCACGAAGTGCAAACTGGTAATGGCGCAGCCGGATGCCAGGGTAACGAAGAAGCCCGCCCAGCGCAGGCTCAGAACCCGGTAATCAATATCTTCATTGCCGTTATCGGGTTTCACAGCGCGCATCACCAGCCAGCCGCTGTAGGCAATCATTACCGGCAGCAGGTAAGCCAGGTAGCCAAACAGACTGAACAGCACATCGGCAAACCAGGCACCGACGACGCCGGCAGCATTGTGGATATCGCCACGCGTGCCCGTGTGTGACCAGCCCGGATCAGCCGGATCATAGGTGACGAGTGCAGTAAGGAAAAACAGCGACAGTGCGACGAGTACCAGCATCGCGCCTTCACGCAAGCCATGCTGGATATGGGTAGTCAGACCATTGTTACCTGTTTTTATTGTTTTTTTAGGTCGTGCTTGGGCCAATCAAATGAGTCCTGAGGTCATTGAACCCTCTTCGGGGTTTCCGGCCATTATAAACCCTGTTCCTCGCGCAAAACAGGGTCAACGACATCTCCATCACGCACAGCAATAGCTGACTTCAGCGCACCGCTGTCAATTCCAGTCTCAAGCAATTCAAATACATAGGGTAAAACCGCAGATGACAGTGCCTGCGAGGCCGTTCTGGGCACTGCGCCGGGCATGTTGGGCACCGCGAAATGCGTCACATCATGGTGCGTATAGACCGGCTGGGCGTAACTGCTGGTTTTGATATTTTCCACGCAACCACCCTGGTCGATGGCGATATCGACGATAACACTACCGGCTTGCATACTCGATACCATTGACTCGAGCACCACTATCGGCGCACGTCGCCCTGCCAGCATGACCGCACCAACGACAATATCTGCTGTTTTAACGGCATTGGCGACGGCTTCATCGTTCGATAAGGCCGTCTCGCACTGATACAGGCTGGATACCTGGTCCAGGCGTTGCTGATTCAAGTCGAATACCGTCACGTGGGCGCCCAGAGAAGTTGCTGTTGCTATTGCATGCGTGCCTGCTTCGCCGGCACCCAGAACCACGACATTGCCGTCATCGGTGCTATCCAGACCGCCGAGCAAGACACCTCTACCACCGTTATTCTGGAACAGGTAGTTAGCACCACTGATAATTGAAAGCCTGCCTGCAATCGCACTCATCGGCGCCAGTAATGGCCGGGCGCCATCAGCCGCAACAACAGACTCGAATGCAATCGCAGTCAGCCCGATTTCGCAGAGTTCACGCGTCAGCTCAGGCTGCGGGGCAAGATGCAGAAAACTGAACACACAGTGCTTGTGTGTAAGGTAACGCAACCCCTGCTCCAGCGGTTGCTTGACCTTGACGATGAGTTCCGCCGCCGCAAACAGCTGTTCCATGTTATCGACAAGCTGTACGCCGGCCCGGGCATATTCCTCGTCGCTATAACCACTACCGAGACCGGTACCTGTTTCTGCGAACACTTCATAGCCTGCAGCGGTCAGTTTTGCACATGCATCCGGCACCAGTGCAACCCTGCCCTCACCGTACATAACTTCACGCGGTAATCCAATTTTCATGCTTAAGCCTTTAATTCCTGCAATATGCTGTTTCTATGATCATTTTGACCGAATGCTGCTCACTTGATTCATGAACTTTTGCTAATATATGCGGCCTTATATTTTCCAACCTGTAACGCGCCAGCATAACGGAGAGATTCATGAGCGAAACCAAACATTGCCAACTACTGATTCTGGGTTCAGGGCCTGCCGGGTATACCGCGGCTGTTTATGCTGCGCGCGCGAACCTCGAACCTGTCCTGGTTACCGGCATGGAAATGGGTGGCCAGCTCACCACAACCACCGATGTCGATAACTGGCCCGGTGACAATGAAGGTGTCCAGGGGCCCGAACTGATGGAACGCATGCAAAAACATGCCGAACGTTTCGGCACCGAAATTATCTTTGACCAGATTAATGCCGTCAAACTGGATGAGCGTCCTTTCAAACTCACCGGTGACTCAAATGAATTCACCTGCGATGCACTCATCATTGCAACGGGTGCAAGTGCCATGTACCTGGGGCTGGAATCTGAAAAAGCCTTTATGGGTAAAGGCGTGTCTGCCTGCGCAACCTGTGACGGGTTCTTCTACAAGGGCCAGAAAGTGGCTGTTATCGGCGGCGGTAATACTGCCGTGGAAGAAGCGCTTTACCTGGCGAACATTGCCTCTGAAGTGACACTGGTTCATCGTCGCGATGCATTGCGTGCAGAAAAAATCCTGCAGGACCACATCATGGAAAAAGCCGAGCACGGCAACGTAACGATCGAGTGGGACAGCGTACTCGATGAAGTACTCGGCGATGACTCCGGGGTAACCGGCATGCGCATCAAGAACGTCAAAGACGATTCAACCAGGGACATCGATCTCCAGGGTGTATTCATTGCGATTGGACACAAGCCGAATACCGCCATGTTTGAAGGCCAGCTTGAAATGAGCAATGGTTATCTCAAGGTACACAGTGGCACGCAAGGTAACGCCACTGCTACCAGCGTTCCCGGTGTCTTTGCCGCCGGTGATGTCATGGACCAGGTCTACCGCCAGGCGGTGACTTCGGCCGGTACAGGCTGCATGGCTGCACTGGATGCTGAAAAATACCTGGACGATCTGGCCTGCGAAGGATCCTGATCAACTGAGATCCAGCCATTTTGAAACTGACCACTGTTTCATCGCTGGACGAAATTGCCGAAGCTGACTGGAACGCGCTGGTCGATTCAGACAATCCTTTTATCCAGTACGATTTTCTCCACGCGCTGGAAAAACATGATTGCCTGGATCCGTGGGGCTGGCAATCTAACCACATTGCTGTTTACCAGGATGATACCCTCGTTGGCGCGAGCCCGGCATATATAAAAACCAATTCTTACGGCGAGTTTGTATTCGACTGGGCATGGGCAGACGCTTATCAGCGTAACAATATCGATTATTATCCTAAGCTGGTAATCGCTGTGCCGTTTACGCCAGCTTATGGCAAACGATTGCTTACCCGAAACGGTAGCGATGAAGCTTCAATCCGCGAGTTGCTGATTCGTGGTACCGGGGCCATCGCTGAAAAACAAAACCTGTCGAGCGCTCACTGGTTATTCTGCACCAAATACGAGCAAGCCGAACTCGCGAATGCCAACATGCTGTTACGCAGCGACATCCAGTTTCACTGGCATAATAATCACTACGAAAACTTCGACCACTTTCTGTCCTGTCTGAACAGCAAGAAACGCAAAAATATCAGGCAGGAAAGAAACAAGGTATTAAACGCCGGTATCAAGGTAAGTCTTATTCCAGGCGATGAGCTTAACGAAGAACAATGGCACACCTTGTACGATTTCTACCGCATCACTTTCATGAAAAAGTCGGGTACGCCGACCCTGTCACTTGAATTCTTTCAGGCAATGCGACACCGCCTGCTTGCAATAATGGCACACCATGAAAACAGAACAGTTGCAGGCGCTATCTGTTTCACGGGGGATAATACTTTATACGGACGCCACTGGGGTTGCTATCAGAACTATCACAGCCTGCACTTTGAAGTTTGCTACTATGCCGGGATTCAATATTGTATTGAACATAACTTGCAGCGCTTCGAACCCGGCGCCCAGGGTGAGCACAAACTTGCACGCGGTTTCATGCCAACTCGAACTTACTCCGCTCACTGGATCCAGCATGAAGGTTTCAGGGAAGCCATCGGCCAACACCTGAACCATGAAGCCAACGCTATTGATGATTACTATCAACAACTTATGGCAAGCCAGCCGTACAGATGCGAATGAATTCTTTTACTACAGCTGATCTCATACACTAAATACTTGAATTGCAATGCCACCTTACATAGGATGGCGCTTACAAATTCCAACCTAAAAGCATTACGGATTAATTCATGGCTATTTTCTCCCGACTTCTCCTATCCCTGGTTCTCATGCTCGGTGTCAGCACGATGTCTACTGCAGCATCAAAAGATGCGCTGGACCAGATTCTCGAGAAAGGTGAAATACGTGTAGGTATTTCTATCATGGCTCCCTGGGTCATGAAGGACAAGGACGGCAAGTACATCGGTTTCGAAATAGATATAGCCAACCAGCTCGCCAAGGACATGGGCGTGAAAGTTGTATTCAAGGAATATACGTGGAAAAAACTCATTCCGGCATTACTCAACAAGGAAATCGATATCATCGCCTCCGGCCTGTCGATTACACCCAAGCGCAGCCTGAAAATCGCATTTAGCGATCCCTACTCAACTTCAGGCTATAGCCTGGTTTCCAATATCAAGCTGACGGAAAAATTCACCAGCATCAAGGACCTCAATAGCAGCAAGGTATACATCGGTGCTGTTAAAGGTACGGTCTCGGAAAGCCTGGTACCCAAAGTATTCCCAAGAGCGCGACTCGATACCTTCAAGGATCAAAAAGAAGCCTCTGAAGCGCTGGTTAACGGTACTATTCATGCATTTGTAGCATCCGACCCGGCACCCATGTATGTATCCCTGCAACACCCGGATGATGTCGACCTGCCTCTTGAAAAACCCTTGCTGACAACGAAAGAAGCATTTGCTATCAACAGGGGTAATCACGATTTCCATGCCTATCTGAATTCCTGGATTACGTCCCACAAGGCGAATACCTGGATCAAGAGCATCCATAACTACTGGTTCAAATCACTCAAGTGGCG
>JARFRD010000089.1 GCA_029287435.1 Gammaproteobacteria bacterium | reverse complement strand
CAGAAAACGCACACGCGTGTCATTCAATCCCAGACCAGCTGTTGATTCAAGCACCTCTACTGTCAAGGTATCATTGTCAATTGCAGAGACTCTTCCCAGGCGCACATTACCCGAGCCGTCCTCGACTTCTACTGCTTCATTCAAGCCTACATTGACTGTTCGTTTTAAAAACAACAATGGGCCTTCAAGCCGGGTTGCAGCGCCATCAACATAGATATCAGCCCTCATGAGAAGCACTCTCCTGTTTTGAACCATGTGTCAATCTGGAAAACACACCATCAAGGTCAACACGTAGTTCATCGAATCTGTCAAGATCATCTTCACCGATTTCTTCACCCATACGCATCAACCTGCGCATGACCGGTAAGGTACTGATCGTTTCGACACTGATATTCAATTCAATAGCATTTTTTGAAAGCTCGATAAAACGGCTAATCATCTGCATCATGGCAATCTGGCGTTCCGCAGAACAATAACGGTCAACCTCAGAAAATGCAGACTGGCGCAAAAATGCCTCGTTAATCAAATCAGCGCATAACAGTACATGTTGCTGGCGTGGTGGCAATGCATCTTTACCAATGATCCGCGCCATACGTTCAAGCCGCGCCTGTTCTTCAAGTAGCGCGAGAAATTGCTGGCGCTGTGACATCCAATTTACATAACCATGCTGACTCCAGAAATGAACCAGTGCCTCTACATCACGGGAATAGGATTGCAGCGGGTGGATGGCGGGGTAAAAGCGCGCCTGTGCGCGCGCAGCATCGAGCCCCCAGAAACAATGGACGTAGCGTTTAGTGTGCGTTGTCACCGGTTCGGAGAAATCGGCAGATGGTGGACTGACAGCGCCAATGATAGTTAACGACCCGACCGCACCGCTAAGCGCATGCACATGAGCAGCACGTTCATAAAAGTCTGCCTGGCGACTGCTCAAATATGCCGGATAGCCGGCTTCACCTGGCAATTCTCCCAATCTACCCGAAATTTCTCTAAGTGCTTCCGCCCATCGACTGGTTGAATCAGCCATTAAAGCAACACGCATCCCCATATCACGAAAATATTCACCAACAGTCACGGCTGTATAGATACTGGCTTCACGTGCAGCAACGGGCATGTTAGAGGTATTCGCTATGATAACGGTACGCTCCATTAACGGTCGCCCGGTACGCGGGTCTTCCAGGGAAGGAAACTCATGCAGCACACTGGCCATTTCGTTACCGCGCTCACCACAGCCAACATAAATGATCACATCAGCATCACACCACTTGGCAAGTGTTTCCTGCAGTACCGTTTTACCCGTTCCAAAACCACCAGGCATGGCTGCACGTCCGCCACAACCAATTGGAAAAATGCTGTCAATTATCCGTTGCCCGGTAAACAGCGGTCCTTTGATAGGTCTTCGTTGTAATACTGGCCTGGGCTGTCTGACTGGCCAGTAATGACTCATGCTAAGTTCACGATTTTCACTATCGTCGCATTCAAGCACACATAATATTTCGTCTTCCGAATATTCTCCTGCCGGCCTGATCGATATGACCCTGCCATCACAGTTTGGCGGTGTCATGCAACGTTGTATACGCGCATCTTCACGATGCACTGATCCAAACAATGTGCCACGGGTTGCAAGGTCTCCCACTTTTATCGAAGGGCTGAATGCATACTTCCTGGATTTGGTATCCTGCCCTATGCCAGGCTGAACATATCTCCCCTGTTCAGTTAACGGCCGCAATAATCCATCATATATATTACCGAGCAGACCCGGGCCCAGTTTGACGGAAAGAGGTGCACCTGTGGCCGTAACAGGATCACCTGGACGCAGCCCGGTCGTATCCTCATAAACCTGGATCACCGCTTCTCTACCATTAATTCGAATGACTTCTCCCAGAAGTTGCAGTTGGCCGACTTTCACTGCCTCGTTGAGGTGAAACGGTACACGTGTAGTCGCTCGTAATACCGGACCACTTATCCAGTTGATTACTGCATGATAATCGCGAGAATCACTCATTACCGTCTACACCTTGCTTTACACGCGCTATCAGTTCAGCTTCGATAAGCGTCTTTTGCTTTAGCAATCCCTCGAGGGTGGCATCAATAACTGTTCCATGTGTACTGATACGTATGCCAGCTGCAATGTCATCTTTCGCAACAAACTTCGGCCCTTTCCCCTTGCTCGATGTGAGACCCTGCTTGATTCGATTCAGCTCCTCTTCGTCAAGGTCTGAGGGAAATTCAATATGCCAGTGATGCGTAATTAACATTGAAGATGCTTTTGCGATTGCTGCATCCAGCCAATTTCTTCTTGATTGCTTGTTATTCCACTGTTTCAACATTGCTTCGCGCAGTAGTGGCCAGGCAACATCGAGTATTGCCCTGTCTTTCTTTTGATGTTGTTTGCGCAATAATGTCTGGTTCCTGGCTGTGGCTGCAGAAACACGAATCCGATATTTTTCTCTCAGGCCATTAACGTGTCGATGTAGCCGGGCACGACCAAGCTCATAAGCCTGCCTGATAATATCTTTTTGCTGCTGGTGAGCTTTATCACGCACTTCTGCACAACGCTTCTCGCGGCTTTCGATAACAACACCAAGCAAATGCTCGAGCGTTTCTTTATCTTGTTGTGTATCTTTTTCAGAATGACTCATTCAAGCATTCCCAGTTGTTTATGAATGCGTGCAGTTATATCAGGCACCTCTGTTAACCCACGCACGTCTGGCACGACCAGCACAGGTGGTTCAGTGTTCGCCAGAAGTTCGTCAAGCTCCTGTTTATTAAGCCCCTCTACCACATTACTGCCAACAAGCACTAATGAAGCTCGCTCGCATGCCTGCTTCACAAGATCTACGACGTTATTACCATTGGCTACATGCGCATTAACACCACAAAGGCGGTAACCTGCAGCACTTACCTCATCACCAATAAATTCCGCTACTGACATACTTATCCGGATTATTCAGATAATCTGGTTCAGGATTAATATCGAAATAATCAAACCATATATGGCTATACCTTCTGCCAGTCCGATTACAATTAGCGCCCGGCCAAGTATTTCCGGCTTCTCCGCCATAGCACCTATTGCAGCGCTACCCACGTTGGAAACAGCAATACCCGCACCCAGTGCCGCCAGTCCGGTCGAAATAGCTGCAGCGAGATACCCCCATGAAATAGCCTCGGCCGGAATCGCTGGAACCTTCTCGGTCGCCTCTGATGCCACAGCCGGTGACAGCCAGAATAACAGTATTGAAGTAATACCTATAAATCCGGCATGCCCAAGCCAGAAGATCAGTTTTGTTTTTTGCAAATGAAGTGCTTTCATGTTTACTCCTAATCAGTGAATTTCGTTACCCTGTATTTATAAGCTGATAGTTCTGGTAATCGGACTGCTCAATGGTTTGAAAACTCGTCCATCAGCCTTGAGGAATCGTATAAAGAACTCGAACAGGATGAGTCGTGTCGTTTGTATACTGACCACCAGCCCTTCCAGAACGATTACAATGATATTTCCTAACAGCAATATCAGCATCGCCAGTAATGCTGAAGCTGCGCTATCAGCCATAATATTGAAAGCGAGTGACAAGCCAGCGTGAGCCAGTGCAAAAGCACCTACACGCACGAACGATACCGTATTCAGAACCAGCTGCATCATGACTTCAATCAAAGATGCCAGTGAAGTCAGCACAGGCATTAACTTGCCCCCTGCGAGTAACATATTGCCGATCAGATACCAGGTCAGGGCACTGGCAATGATAACGACGCTAATCGTGCCTTCGAGGAAAAATGACGAAATAACTCCGAGATAAAGCCCAACTACTGGCGCATCAACATGTAACCAGCGCAACCACTCACCACGCCAGCTGGATTCAAGTGCATTAAGCGTCATGCCTGTCAGAATAATTACAATACCCGCAACAAGCGGCACGGCAAGCACAGGCAATGGATCATCAATCGGATGCACCCAAAGTGCCGGGATCAAATCCTCGCGACCGAACATGCTGCCGAATAAAAAGCCAAACAGCATTGCAGATGCACCATTCACAACCAGTATGCGCAACAGTGGCCATCGTTTTTGCAGAATCAGGCCGGCAATCAGAAGCACCAGGCCCTGGCCAACATCGCCGAACATATAACCAAACAACAGCGGTGCCATTACTGCCAGGATACGACTTGGATCCGCTTCATTACTGCCAGGAGTACCCAGCATCCTGGCGAAGAGTTCGAACGGCTTTGCCCACCATGGATTTCGCATCATCATTGGTGGCTGTATTCCCTCAGGGCTGTCAGGAAAATGGAGAATGGCATGACTACTGTTCAGTTCAATAGCATCACGTAACTTCTGGCCCTCTACATCACTGGTCCAGCCAGTTATCCAGGCGAAGTTAATCGATGCGGGCAATTCAGATACATTAGCCAAAAACCATTCCATGCGATTGATTTCGCCTAATGCCTGCGCCAGATGATACGGTACTGCCAGGTCATGGATTTCTTTTTGCAGCTGCCGGGCATGTATTTCCAGTCTCGACAGTTTCTCTGATATAGCAAGCCGCGCATCATCGATTCGAGCTGGCATTACCGGTATCTGTATCTGCGTATATTTCTTAATCGCCAGTTCTGCAGACAGCTGATTCAGCTCATCTATAGAACCCACAAATAATGCATAACTACGTTCGGTGGTTGCATACTCCTTCCACAAAACCGTAGCCGGCACTTTTTCCATCCTTCTTCTGGATGGCAGTAAGAATAGTCGTGCAACAATATTGGGACCGGTCGTTGACAGCAACTGGAAATCCAGTGCTGACGCTTCATTGTTTGTCAAAAAGTCCTGCAGAAGTCTCAGGTCCATGAGCCGACTTTTAACAACCTCAAGCCGCTGTATTTTAGGCCTGGCCTGCTTTTCCCAGTCAGTCAGGCATACCAGGGCCTTGTCGAGTATGTCTCCCGGACTCCCACTGAATGGACTCATGCCTGTGTCTGGAGCTGGCCATAAAAAATGGTACTTGCGCTTGAGCCTTGCGAATTCATGCAAACGGGCTTGCAGGTCCTGAAGATCCATTTCTTGACGCGTGTTTTCATACAACTCAAGTTCGATAGTTCCCGTGTGCGCCAGCGCCTGCAGTGTATCGGTCAGCTCATCGTGCGTTGTGAGCAATTCGAACCAGACGGCCTGTGCCGGGCGTAAACTCATACCCTCAGTTCCTCTGCAAGATACTGATTATCAGCAAAGAACAGGCGCTTTATCAGACCCCTGCGGATGCGATGCAGGTCAATCGCGATAATCGCCAGGTATGCGCAAACACCCGCGGGTTGAAACGCATAACGACGAAATATCCTGCGAAACTGGTTAAACACAGCTTCATAATCAGCGGGTAACACATCCGCCTGAGATCCGGTCTGTGACTGAACCAGCTGATGGATCAGCTTTTCCAGATCTTTAAAACCATCATCAGTTACTTTTGATCGAGGGCGAATCTTATTCCATTCCCTGATCCACCCTTCCAGCAGAGCTCCATCTTGGCGCCACGCATCAACAAGCGATGAACAGCCTGCATCTCGCATAGCTTGCAGGCGAGAATTGTGATCTTCACTGGTGAACACAGTCAGATCAGGATCCGTCTTCATCCAGTCCAATGGTACATTGCCAGCTGCCAGGTACTGCAAAACTGGTAGATCAGGCAGACGCTTTATCCAGCATATTGGTCTACGCCAGCTGGAAGGAACCCAGTTAATAACTTCATCTATATGACCACGGTATTTTTGTCGCAAGGTCAGTTCAATCTCATGGCTGCTGTGAGTGGAACTGATCCCCAGAATCCAGTGGCGCAAGGGTGTTTGTTGTGCTGTCTGTAAATAACTACCCAAATCGTGAATATTGTGCAGTTTCAACCAGACACTCTCATCCGCTCGCTTTCCATATCGCGACTGGATGCGCGCCTGTGCGTAAGCCATTCCCTGAATGCCTGTCATGAATCCCCGTCTGATTTCGGTGTTGAAGAATCATTCTGACAAAGCTCAACAGCCATCTTCACTATAACGGCCTGTAATTCTTTTACATCTTGATCCTGGCTGACATCAAGCCTGAGTTCGGTTGCCCCGTCCCTTTCGATAGACTTGATCAACTGGTCGAGTTTGTGGTCATGACGCATCTCCATATTGGTGATACGCTGATCTGTGCGTGATTGAATTTTCTGCGCCCTGATTTGAGCGTCCTGAATGATTTGGTGAGCCTCATCCTCGCAGTCACGAATCGCATTTTCTGCATCACGCTCGGCCTGCAGCACCTGCTTGATGGCCTGTTCTGATTCGGTGGATTTGCTCCTGTCAGCGCGTTTCATATATACCTTCTTTCATGGTCCTGAATCTGTCTCACAGATGCAATCTACCTGATTTTGCATCATCTACAAAACCGCATAATATTACTGACTGGTAATAATCAGGTTGTTACAGTTTTATTACGACACCGGTTATCAATGCAGAAAACACAATAAATATAGTGAGATACACACGAGCCAGACTGTTGTAAGGTACACAAACAACCCTGATGGACCTGTAATTCGGGCCAAATCGATAACCTGCAATTTCTATGATACTCGAACCCACATATAACCTTCTGCAAAGCCTGTACTGGATCACCTTGATTGCCGTGATCGTTTCATCGACTTCGGGTGTGCTCAAAGCCGGATTCAAACAATTCGATCTGTTCGGCGTGATTATCATAGCAGTAGCCACGGGTCTGGGCGGAGGCTCGTTGCGTGACATGCTGCTTGACCGTGAGGTGTTCTGGATAAGGGATCAGGTATTTTTTATCGCTTCCCTTTTAAGTGCGATTGCAATTTTTTTGCTTGCCCGGCTGGTTGCTATACCGCCCAGATTCTTCCTGATACCGGATGCCGCCGGACTAGCAACTTTCGGCATTGCCGGAACCCTTGTTTCTCTTATGGTCGGGGCACCCTGGCTGGTCGCAAGCTTCATGGGCGTAATGACCGGCACCATGGGTGGTATATTTCGTGACGTGCTTAGCAATGAAGATCCCGTGGTGTTCCAGAGCCCTTTGTATGCAACCGTGTGCTGGGCTGGTTCGCTGCTGTTTATTCTGTTACTACAGCTCGATGTGGATGTGACACTCGCGGCCAGCGCTGCCGGTGCATTCATATTCGCAACCCGTATGCTCGCGATTTATTACAACATTACCCTGCCCAAGTTCCGCTTCAAAAGCTGAACATATCAACTATCAACCAATAATACGTGGCCCTTCGGAAGGATCCTGAAGCTCCTCATCCTCGAGTGATGCGTGCGAGTCATCACAGTAGGGCTGATGACAGGTGTGCTTACAACCACAAAAAGCAACCATGACGTCATCATCCGCGACATATTTGACCGGTTCGATATCCGTGCCTTTATGTGAACCGTCACAGAAAGGTTGTGACTGACTGCGGCCACAGGCACACCACCAGTATGTTTTGCCTTTTTCGACAACAACGCCAAACGGGCCTTTTTTCGCTACTACTACTTCTTCGCTCATTGTTTCCTCCTCCTTCTTATTTAAAGGCGATACTGACTTGTACAGATATTAAATAGCGGTATTTTTCTGCTTGCCACATCGGCTGCATTGGTAAACAGTCACCAGCTTGCCCTGCTTTACGTCAAATTGTCTTTCCTTGAGTATTTTCCATTTATGAAATCCACTTTTGCACAGAGTTTTACCCTTATGCTTCTCAGCCTGTTTCTTTTTCTTGAATACCAGGATATCTGCCATATGATTGATTCGCTTTTATTTTTGCCTGGAATATTTTCAATAAGTACGCTCTGCACTGGTTAGCAATCGCTCCAGGCGACGCGCAATACG
>JARFRD010000076.1 GCA_029287435.1 Gammaproteobacteria bacterium | reverse complement strand
CCGTTGTTTTGCAGTATATTTACGATTTGGGGACCTAACTGCCGCAAGCGTGTTGCCCAGACAGGCGAATCCGACATAATAACCAGCGTCCTGTCACGGATATTTGCAACACTAAAGTGGCCATCAACTTCGGGGGGGAGTTCGTTACGCAGCATCAATGTCAGGCGATTTAGCTCCTGGGCGCGTTTTTTCAACCGTTCATCGAGTCGTGTGTTAAATAAGTCCAAAAGTGCAAAATTTCCCGACATTTAGTCTATGCTTTTACCTGCTGCTCACGAATTAAGAAGCGATAATGAACATCATATTTCTAGGCAAATTCAGGGGAAAACCCGTACGCTGTCAGATTGGCCATGGCTGGCAAAAACTGGCGTGCTCTGGTGCTATCTTAGCAGTAATGGTGGCCATTGCAGGTACCGGTTTCTGGTGGGGCTATACCACCAAGGAAATTGTCCAACTTGTTGAATTAGAAGAAAAAATAAACAACGAGAAGGCGCTGATCCAGGAAACACGCATGCATGCGCAGTCCGAAATTGATGCGCTCGCCGCTCATGTCGGCAAGATGCAGGCAAATGTAACGCGCCTGAACGCACTTGGTCAACGTTTGATCACCATTGCGAAACTGGACTCCAAGGAATTCGACTTTGAAAATGAACCCGCCTACGGTGGGCCACATGAGCCGGCCTCCGCCAGCTCAGTGGACATGGAGAGTGTGCTGACTCACCTCAACAGCGAACTGCAAAGCCGTGAACAGCAACTGGCATTACTTGAAGATGTCATTATGCGCAGTGAGCTGAAAAAAGAAGCCACACCTGCCGGGCGTCCTATCGGCAAAGGCTGGATTTCATCGTATTACGGCAAACGCACTGATCCTTTCACCGGCAAACTCGAAATGCACAAGGGCATGGACTTTGCGGGCAAGACAGGCAGTGAAATCAAGGCAGTCGCTTCGGGTGTTGTTACCTGGTCAGGCAGCCGCTATGGATATGGAAACCTGGTTGAGATCAACCACGGAAACGGTTATGTGACACGCTACGGTCACAATGACAAGATTCTGGTAAATGTGGGTGATACCATCGAAAGAGGGCAACCGATTTCCCTGATGGGTTCAACCGGTCGTTCTACTGGCCCTCATGTGCATTTCGAAGTGCTGTTGAATGATCGCCAGGTTGATCCGATTCGCTTCGTTCAGTCTAAAGTCTGAAGCGGCCATATCTATTACCCGAACTATCCGGAAAACACTCAGTCTACAATTCCCATGAGCTAAAACTCCTGTGACCGGGCGGGCATTCTCGGGCATAATATACGCCTTTTACGTCCGGCCTTATTTCCCGGCAAAATCCTAAAATTTCAAGCAGAACCATGATTTCTAAACTCGCAAGCAAGATATTCGGTAGTCGTAACCAGCGGATTATCAAACGGCATCGTAAAACGGTTGAAAAAATTAACCAGCTTGAACCCGAGTTCGAGGCACTGAGTGACGAGGAACTCGCTGCCAAGACCGTAGAATTTCGCCAACGTCATGAAGACGGCGAGTCACTGGATGCTTTATTGCCCGAAGCCTTTGCTGCAGTGCGTGAGGCAGGCAAGCGTGTACTGGGTATGCGGCACTTCGATGTCCAGTTGATTGGTGGCATGGTACTGCACAGCGGCAAGATTTCCGAGATGCGTACCGGCGAAGGTAAGACACTGGTTGCTACCCTGGCTGCATACCTCAATGCCATTCCTGGCGATGGCGTACACGTGATTACCGTGAATGATTACCTGGCAAGACGTGATGCTGAATGGATGGGGCGTTTATATAACTTCCTTGGCATGACGACAGGTGTCAGCGTCAGCGGTATGGATCATTCCGCCAAGAAGCAGGCCTATGCTTCGGATATTACTTACGGCACTAACAACGAATTTGGTTTCGACTACCTGCGCGACAACATGGCGTTTACGGTGGAAGAAAAAGTACAACGTGAACTCAACTTTGCCATCGTCGATGAAGTCGACTCTATCCTGATTGATGAGGCACGTACGCCACTGATTATCTCCGGTGCGGTGGATGACAGCAGTGATCTGCATGTTCGCTTCAAGAGTATCGTCAAGCATCTTGAACGTGGCGAAATGAAAGGCAAGGATGAGCCGGAGGAAGGCGACTTTTCAGTTGATGAGAAACAGCGTGCTGTTCATATTACAGAGCAGGGTCATCAGAAAGTAGAACAGATTCTTATGGATGAAGGCATTCTGCCGGAAAACGAGAGCCTGTATAGCGCAAAAAACATCAACCTGGTGCACTATCTCAATGCCGCATTGCGCGCCAATGTCCTGTTTGAACGTGATGTGCATTACATTGTTCAAGACAACGAAGTTGTTATCGTCGATGAATTCACCGGACGCACAATGTCCGGCCGCCGTTGGTCCGATGGTTTGCACCAGGCAGTAGAAGCCAAAGAAGGTGTGCCGATCCAGAATGAAAACCAGACGCTGGCATCCATCACTTTCCAGAATTACTTCAGGCTGTATAACAAGCTGTCAGGCATGACCGGTACTGCCGATACCGAGGCGCCTGAATTGATGCAGATTTATGGCCTGGAAGTAGTCATTGTACCGACCAATAAACCCATGGTGCGCGATGACAGGACTGACCTGGTTTACCTGACCACGGGTGAAAAATTCCAGGCCATACTCGAAGACGTTGTGGATTGCATCGAGCGCAAACAGCCTGTACTCGTTGGTACTGCTTCCATTGATGTATCCGAACAGCTTTCAAAGTTGATGACCAAGGCGAAGATCAAGCACAACACGCTCAATGCCAAGCAGCACGAGAATGAAGCACACATCATTGAGCAGGCCGGCAGACCTGGCGCGGTAACGATCGCCACCAACATGGCGGGCCGCGGTACGGATATTGTTCTGGGCGGTAATCTTGAAGCAGAGCTGGCTGCCAAACCGGATGCGTCAGAAGCTGAAACAAAGTCGATACAAGAAGACTGGGAAAAGAGACACCAGCAGGTACTGAATGCCGGCGGCTTGCACGTGGTCGGTAGTGAGCGCCATGAATCACGCCGTGTTGATAACCAGTTGCGTGGTCGTTCGGGTCGTCAGGGAGATGCTGGTTCGAGCCGTTTCTACCTGTCACTGGAAGATGACCTGATGCGTATCTTCGCATCCGATAAGGTCGGCTCGCTGATGAAGAAGCTGGGTATGCAGAAAGGTGAGGCAATCGAGCATCCCTGGGTGACGCGTGCAATTGAAAATGCACAACGCAAGGTGGAAGGCCATAACTTCGACATACGTAAACAACTGCTCGAGTATGATGATGTTGCCAACGATCAGCGCAAGGTTATTTACTCCCAGCGCAATGAAATGATGTCATCCGATGATTTGTCTGAAATTGTTAACAGCATCCGTGAAGACGTAGTTAATGAAGTTGTTTCGCAATACATTCCTTTTGGCAGTCTCGATGAACAATGGGACCTGGAAGGCTTGCAGGAAGCACTGAATGATGAATTTGGTGCTGATCTGCCCGTGAAGCAATGGATGGAAGAAGACCATGATCTGAACGAGCAGGGGCTGCGTGAGAAAATCCTTGACGTCATGATTGAAAATTACGAAGCCAAGGCAGCAGTTGCCGGTGCAGACATGATGCGCCAGTACGAAAAGTATATCCTGTTGCAGGTACTGGACAGGTTGTGGAAAGAACATCTGGCTGCAATGGATTACCTGCGCCAGAGCATCGGCCTGCGTGGTTACGCACAGAAAAATCCGAAGCAGGAATACAAGCGTGAATCCTTCGAAATGTTCACCGAGCTGCTTGAGCGCATCAAGCACGAGGCGGTGTCACTACTCTCGAAAGTTGAAATTCGTGCGCGTGAAGAAGTTGATAATCTCGAACAGCATCAACAGACGGATGTCTCCTATCAGCACCAGCAGGTCGATAGCATCCACGCTACCGCCGAAGAAGCGCCTGAAGGCGAACGTGCGCCGGCACAGCAACCATTCGTGCGCGGTGAACGCAAACTGGGACGCAATGAGCCCTGCTATTGCGGCTCCGGCAAGAAATTCAAACACTGTCACGGCAAACTGAGTTAATGCCTGTTGGACTGTTCGAGCCCGAGAACCTGCTAGCTGTTGGCGGAGTACAACTCGCAACCGTTTCTGCGGGCATCAAGTCCGGCCAGCCCGGTGACAATCAAAAACCGGACCTGGTCCTTATCTCAGTTGAAGCAAATGCCGAATGTGCTGCGGTGTTCACACGCAACGCTTTTTGCGCGGCTCCAGTCACTGTTGCTAAAAACCATCTGACCATCTCGCAACCACGTGCCCTGCTCATCAATTCGGGCAACGCCAATGCCGGAACCGGCTCGCAGGGCATTTCTGATGCGATGCAATGCTGTGAGACTGTTGCCGATGTCGTCGCTTGTGACAAAGCAGAAGTGTTGCCGTTTTCTACCGGGGTCATTGGGCAGAACTTGCCAATGGATATCATGACTGCCGGGATTAAACAGTTGCCAGCGCAACTGTCAGCCGATGGCTGGCTGCAGGCAGCAAAAGGCATCATGACTACCGATACCATTGCCAAAGCCTGTTCTCGCTCAATTGCGATTGATGGTAAGAGCGTGACACTCACCGGAATAGCAAAAGGCTCCGGTATGATTCGACCAGACATGGCAACCATGCTGGCATTTATTGCGACCGATGCCCGGGTTGACTCTGACTGGCTGCAGGCATGCCTGTCTGCCGCCGTGCATGACTCTTTTAACAGCATTACGGTCGATGGCGATACCTCGACCAACGACGCCTGTGTGCTGATCGCTACAGGTGCTTCGGGCTGTGAAGCTTTATCTGATGCGCACAAGGAAAAAGACAAGTTTGTGTCCACACTCAATGATATTTGCCAGGAGCTTGCGCAGGCCATCGTACGTGATGCTGAAGGTGCCAGCAAATTTGTCACTGTGCGGGTTGATGCCGCCAGTGATACAGCCGAAGCCCGTGAGGTTGCCTATACCATCGCCCATTCCCCACTGGTTAAAACAGCCCTGTTTGCAAGCGACCCTAACTGGGGGCGCATTCTGGCAGCGGTGGGTCGAGCCGGTGTAGCGGGGCTCGATATCGATACAATAAAAATATATCTGGATGATGTCTGTATCGTCAGCGAGGGAGGGCGCGATGCTGACTATACTGAAGAAGCCGGGCAGCAGGTGATGAGCCAGGATGAAATTATGATTCGTGTGGTACTGAACCGTGGACAGGACAGTGCCACGATATGGACGAGCGACCTGTCTCACGATTATGTAACGATCAATTCGGAATACCGTACCTGATAGTGAATGGCTGAAGTGAACAGCGAAATTATTCACGTTGCCGTTGCGGCCATCACAAACAGCAAAGGGGAAGTACTGGTTAGCCAGCGCCTGCAGGGTACACACCTGGAAGGTTACTGGGAATTTCCGGGTGGCAAGCTCGAGCAGGGTGAAGCCATTGAAGCGGCCCTGCAACGTGAGCTGCAGGAAGAACTAGGCATCACAGCAACGGCTTATTCGCCATTAATCAAGGTGCGTCATTGTTACCCGGAGAAAGCCGTTTTGCTCGATGTATGGCGCATCGATGCCTTTCAGGGGCAACCGCATGGCCTCGAGGGGCAGCCCGTTGAGTGGCGCAACATCACACAGCTGAACACCGAGGATTTTCCGCCAGCTGATGTCCCCATTATTTCTGCACTCAGGCTTCCGGACCGTTATCTAATAACCGGGCGCTTTGCTGATGCCAGTGAATTTGAACATCGGCTCAAGCGTGCGCTCGATAAAGGTATCAGGCTGGTGCAGTTGCGCCTGACGCATGCATGGCTACAGCAAAACGATGAGGCCGCGGCTTGCGCGATTATTGATATAGCCCAACGCCTGTGTGAACAACACTCAGCGCGACTGTTATTGAACAGCCCGGAACAATATTATGCGACTGCAGATTCGGGTATCCATCTGAACAGTAAACAGCTAATGGCATTAACTGATCGGCCAGAAACAGGTTTGCTGTCAGCATCGTGCCATAATCGTGAGCAACTGCAGCAGGCCGAGGCGATAGGTGCTGATTTTGTGCTGTTATCGCCGGTACAGTTTACAAAATCTCATCCTGATGCTGAGCCATTGGGCTGGCGGGTATTCAGCGAACTGGTTGATACAGTGAATGTGCCGGTTTATGCGCTGGGTGGTGTGTCAACGAGTGATATAGCGCAAGCCAGGTCGGCTGGTGCACAGGGCGTGGCAGCAATCAGTGCACTCTGGTGATAATCAAACATTACACATCCTGAGCCTGAATGAGACATCTTCGGTGTACTGTTCCGGACGCACCGATGGGTTCTGGTTGGTCAGAAACCTGACCGAGAAGCGGTGTTTGCCTGCACTGATTTCTGGATAACAGTTATCCTGCTTCAGTACGGAAATACGTAACAGTTGCACCGCGTGATTGGTATCGATGGTGCGCTGGAAGAAACCCTTGGCTGCAGTTTCTTCGGAATCGTGCGTGGAGTTGCGCAGTACATCAAGAATCATGCGTACGGATTTTTCCAGGATATTGAACGGCTCCATCCACTGCAAAAGATGTTCCCTGCGCACGCTCTCCGGCCTGTTCAGCCAGAAGTGATAAGCGGGCAGGTCAAAGTCACAGATTGGACCGGGAACGGAATTTTTCTGCTTGATGGCACTCAGTAATTCGACATTCTGTGTGCTTTGTCCCAACTGTCCCGTATTTGAATGCAATTCCTTGATCAGGCTTGACTGATTTTGCAGCAGTGAGCTCAGTTGCGCCTGGTCGATCTGGGGGCGCCTGGACAGGCGTTCCAGGCGTGCATGCTGTCGTTCCAGTTCTTTCAGAACTTCAAGCTTGATATCGCTGCGCGTGGTGAAAGAGAGAATATCTGTAATAACCCCGATCGCAACCGGGTTGTCCCAGCTGGAACCATGCTTCACATGAAAAGCGAACTGGTTAAACAGACTTTCAATTCGCAGAAACGTACGTAGACGTTCGTTCAGTGGTTGTTCAAATGCAAGGTAATCGGTCACGGCGGGCCTATAAATTTAATGCGACGATTTTTGCATAATTCGCACAGTTGCGGAAGCGCGTTAACTTGTTAGCGATGTGTATTTTGCGTTCAGGTTCTCAACTGATTGCTTGAGTTTCTGCAGTGAATTATCGTTCACTATTATGTCATTAGCCGCGGCACGGCGTTGTTTATCATCCACCTGGCTGTTCATGATATTACGGATCTGCTCCGTGCTGCGACCATCCCTTTGCTGTACGCGCTGGATGCGTATTTCTTCCGGTGCCTCTACGACAAGTATCCTGTCCACCTCGAATGCTTGCTCGGATTCGAGCAACAGCGGAATAACGATAAGAATGTAGGGATGATCTTTGTAATTCGCCCTGTATTGTTCGATTTGTTCGCGCACGCGCGGGTGCAGAATGGTCTCGAGTTTCTGTTTGCTTTGCGTGTCGTTGAACACGATGCTGGCCAGCTTGTTGCGGTCCAGTGCCCCATCGTTATCGAGGATGTCGTCACCGAACGCAGCCGTAATCTCTGCGAGAGCTTCAGACCCGGGCACAACCAGCTCATGTGCAATGACATCAGCGTCGATTACCGGTACACCGAGCTCGCCAAAATAGTGCGCAACCTGTGACTTGCCACTGCCAATACCGCCTGTCAGGCCAATGGACAGCATTACTGGATCGTTGTCAGGTAGGCCTGGTTGATTTCGTAGCCCCAGATCATGGCAATCCAGCCAGCTGCTGCAAGGTAGGGACCGAAAGGGATGGGTTGTTGGCGTTTGGCCTGACCGGTAAGCAGCATGATGATGCCGGTTACTGCACCTACCACGGAAGAAACGAGAATAATCTGAGGTAGCATCTGCCAGCCAAGCCAGGCACCAAGTGCTGCCAGAAGTTTGAAATCGCCAAAACCCATGCCTTCTTTACCCGTGACCAGCTTGAATAACTGGAATACTGACCACAATACCATGTAGCCGGCTATGGCGCCGATGACACTGGATTCAAGCGTGGTGTAGGTTTCGGGTATTGCCAGTAGCAAGCCTGACCAGAGTAATGGCAAGGTGATGTTATCCGGCAATAGTTGTTTGTGGACATCGATCATGGTCAGTGAAATCAAGGCCCAGGTGAAAAACAGGGCACCAAGTGTCTGCAGCGTTACGCCGAATTTCCAGGCAACGACAACAGACATGATTGCTGTAACAGCTTCAATCACCGGGTACTGAATTGAAATCGGTGTTTTGCAGGAAGAGCATTTACCACCCAGCAACAGGTAGCTGAATACCGGGATATTCTCCCAGGCGCGTATTGTATGACCGCAACTGGGACAGCTTGAGCGTGGCGTGGCCAGGCTGAGCCGGGCGTTTTCATCCTCGGCGGCTGCCTCAGTTTCGAGAAATTCGTGACATTGCTGGCGCCAGTCGCGTTCCATCATTACGGGCAGACGATAGATCACGACATTGAGGAAACTACCGACACAAAGACTGAACAAAGCCACGGCTGTATAGAACAGCCATGGCTCTGAGGCAAAAACGTTAAGTATGTTGGTCAACAGTGTTTACTGCGAAACAATTTCACCCATCTTGAAGATAGGCAGGTACATGGCGATGACGAGACCACCAATGACAACCGCGAGGAACGACATGATCAACGGTTCCATCAATGCGGTCAGGTTATCCACAGCATCATCGACAGCAGCTTCGTAATAATCTGCGACCTTGGACAGCATTTCGTCCAGGGCACCTGACTCCTCACCGATACCAACCATCTGGATCAGCATATTAGGGAACAGGTCCTTGTTTTGTGACAGGCTGGCCTGCAAGGTTGTACCGGCGGCGATATCGTCTCGAATACGCAAGATTTCCTTGGTATAGACACTGTTGCCGGCCGCACCTGCTACCGATACCATGGCTTCAACCAGTGGCACACCGGCAGAGAACATGGTTGCCAGTGTTCGGGAAAAACGTGCGATCGCAGAATTGTGCATCAATAAACCAAATGCGGGAAGCTTCAGCACCAGCTTGTCCATATTTTCACGGAATTTTCTCGATCGCTTGTGCCATTGCATCAGGCCTGTAATGGTGCCAATAATGACTAACAGGATCAGCCAGCCCCATTCGATTACAAAGTCAGACAGGTTGACCACGAACAGGGTCAAGGCCGGCAGATCTGCGCCGAAGCTGCCGAACATGTCGGCAAACGTTGGTACTACAAAGATCAACAGAATTGCAGTAACAACAATGGCGACAACCATAACGGATATGGGATAGGTCATCGCTTTCTTGATTTTGGATTTGAGTGCTTCCGTCTTTTCCTTATAGGTAGCAACTTTATCCAGCAGGTCTTCGAGAGCACCGGATTGTTCGCCGGCGTCAACAAGGTTTACGAACAGGTCGTCAAAATACAGCGGATGCTTTGCCAGCGCACTCGCGAGTGTACCGCCGGCCTCGACGTCAGACTTGACCTTCATGATCAGGTCAGCCATGTTCTTGTTGGAATGTCCCTGGCCGACAATATCGAATGATTGCACCAGGGGGACACCCGCCTTGAGCATGGTTGCCATCTGGCGACTGAATACGGCAATATCCGCTGGCTTGATCTTTTTGCCACCACCGCCAAGCAGTGATTTGCCTTTTCTCTTGATTTTTCCGGGTTTGGGCGTGACGCCTTGTTTACGTAATTCGGCTCTTACGGCATCAGCGCTCGTTGCCGTTGTTTCACCACGGATAACCTTACCCGCTCTGTTGGTGCCTTCCCATAAATAGGTTGCTGCTTCTGCCATGTTTTAATCCTGGGTTTTTCTTCCTGGAATATATTTCTTG
>JARFRD010000040.1 GCA_029287435.1 Gammaproteobacteria bacterium | reverse complement strand
CCCCCCCCCCCCCCCCCCCCCCCCCCCCCCCCCATATTTACAAGCTTAAGACTTCATCCGAGATTGTGATGTATGTCTCGTGGGCTCGGAGATGTGTATAAGAGACAGGTTCTCTTATGTCTACTGAGTTAGCAGGAACTGCTTCATTCAGCGAGCGGTGGCGGGCACTGTTCCAGGATCAAACCAGTGTGCGCATCATTCGTTTTGCTGTTGGTGTCACCCTGGCTGTTGCCCTGGCCTATGGCGTTAACAGACCATTATCCTTCCTGTTACCGGTTTTAACTTCATTCATTTTGTCATTACCCATACCAATGCCATCACTTGTGGCCGGGTTGCGCAATATGCTCTTCACACTGATCGCTTTTGGACTAGGACTCGTCTTCGCACTGTTTTTTCTGCAGTTCCCGGTTGTTTATATGGTTATGCTGGGCACTATCCTGTTCCATCTTTATTATTATCTCAATCGTGGCGGCTCTCTCTGGTTTACGCTAATGAGCATGATCGCCATTCTGCTGTTGTCCATGCTGGGTAATTCACATGAAGGACTGGCCATCGACGTTTCGCTCAATTTTATCGGGTTAAGCTGGATGGCGATGATCATGATATGGGTTTCATATTTGTTGATACCTGATCCGGTGTTCACGCCTTTTCCAAAAAATCCTGGTTTTCAGCCGGGCTATTCACAACCCGCAGCAGAAGCAGCATTGAAAAGCACCATTGTAATTTTGCCACTGGCTGGTTTGTGCATGACCTTTAGTATGACGGACTTAATCCTTGTGATGATTTTTTCTGCGCTGTTTATCCTGAAGCCGGAGTTGGGTGAAGGTAAGGCGGCCGGGATGAAATCTTTAATTTCGACCTTGCTCGGCGGTGTCTATGCCTGGTTGTTTTACTGGCTGATCGTTGCTGTACCCGAATACCATTTTTACCTGGCGCTGACATTTTTTACCACGTTGTACTTTGGCAGGCAGATTTTTTCTGACAAGCCGTTGGCAAAGTATTACGGCTCAGCCTTAATCGCATTACTGATTCTTGTGAATGGCAGTATGGGTGGGGATGCTGACTTTCACGAGAAACTGGCGATGCGCATTATTCTGATAACATTGGCCGTAATTTATGTGGTGGTGGCACTCAGGTTGCTTGATAAATTCTGGCCAGCGAAGCCATTGAATAACTGTGCTACAGAGCAGTTATAACCAGAGATTATTAGACTGATCAATATTGATGATACATCTATTCATTCAAAATAATCGCTTTATTCTCGGCATATTATTGTGTTTGTTTGCACTGGGTACGCAGGCTGCATTGAGCAGACCGGTTACCGAGGAAGGCAAGCCGACAGAAGTCACTGTTATTGGCGCAATTCTGGATGTCGATAAAATCGATAGTGCTGAACAGAACTTTACACTCAATTTCTATTCAATCTTTCGCTGGAAAGACGCCAGGCTGACGCACGAAGGCCCTGGTAATGTCAGACGCAGTTTGTCTGAGATATGGCATCCACGGCTAACCATTGTGAATACGCAAAAGTACTGGGCCAACACGCGAGATGAAGTTGAAATATCCCCGCAAGGTTTGGTGACCTATCGTCTGCATGTGTTCGGTGATTTCTCACAACCACTGGAATTACATGATTTCCCGATTGATAGCCATGTATTTGAAGTGCCTGTGGTCGCAGCGGGGTATCGTCCGCATCAGGTTGTGTTGATACCCGATGCGCAAATTGACTCGTTCATTGCAGAAAAACTTTCAGTAGCCGACTGGAAGGTGAGTCATATGCAGGGCGTGTCTCGTGAAGTAACACTGGCCAACGGGCTGAAACTGCCGGGATTCGTTTTCAGTTTTGAAGGGCAACGTCTGTTGCATCATTACGTGGTGAAGGCGATCGTCCCACTGGCATTGATTGTGATGATGTCATGGGTGGTATTCTGGATTGATCCGAAGCAGGTGCCTAACCAGTTGAGTGTGGCTGTGACTACGGTACTGACCCTGATTGCTTATCATATTGCCTTATCGGGGCGACTGCCCGAGATTCCGTATCTGACGCACATGGACAAGTTCCTGTTCAGTTCAACGGTGCTGGTATTCATGAGCCTGATCGAGGTAGTGATTACTTCGCATCTATCGAGCACTGAACAACTCGACAAGGCACGACGCATGGACAGAACTGCCAGGTGGTTGTTCCCGGTGCTTTTTGCGAGTGCCTTTGTTTTTTCTTTCCTGGTATAAAAAAATTACTCAATTTGGTGATGTGACCATGAAGTTAACCAGCCTGATACTTAGCAATGATGAGCCTACAAGTAAGAGAATTCTGATTCTATGTGGTATTGCCTGGCTGCCGCTGGTGCTGTTAACGCTGATTGAAGGAACGCTATATGCTACTGATATAACCATACCCTTCATCAAGGATGTTGAGGCCTACGTCAGAGGGCTGATTATCATACCCATGCTTGTCATGGCAGATAATGTGGTAGAGCCAATGATGGGTAAGACCATGCTCTACTTACGCTCATCCGGTGTTGTGCCAGAAGCTGAGCAGGGTCGAATGGAGCGTGCATCTAAACACGTTGCCTACTTGATCAATGCAAAGTGGATGCAAGTTATTCTGGCTCTAATTGCAATCGCTGTCAGCTGGTTATTACACGCTGATTATATTGATATGTGGAAAGAGCGGAATGTGACGTCCTGGGCCCTGCATCTGGATGACGGAGAAGTTGAAGAAACATTTGCAGGAATGTGGTTCCTTCTGGTTACTGCACCCATGGTTTCATTCCTGTTGTATCGCTGGATGTGGCGCTTTATTGTCTGGTCTTATTTTCTATTTAGAGTATCGCGTCTGAAGCTTGAACTCTTTGCCAGTCATTCTGACCAGGCGGGCGGCCTCGGCATTATTGGTTATGGGCAAAATCTGTTTGGGTTCATTTTCTTTATTATGGCAACCTTACTTTCCTCAGAACTGTCCAGTAATTTACTCTATGAAGGCGAGAAACTCGTCGATGTGAAACTGTTTGTTCTGGTTTTCATCGCGATCAGTATTATTGTAATTACTGCGCCTTTGTTGTTTTTCTCCAACAAGCTGGTCAGTCTCAAGCGGCGGGCGCTGGCAGAATATGGCGAGCTTCAGCAACAGATATCCAGGGATTTTCATCACCACTGGATAGATGAGAAATCGAAGAGGCTGGTTGACTCAATACATCCATCATCCATGGCTGATTACAGTGCCGTGTATGAAGTGGTCAGTAGTATACGAATTGTGCCTATAAATCCAAAGAGCGTCATTGTGCTGGCTGCCGTTTTGCTGGTGCCGTTTCTGCCGCTGGCGTTGACTGAGTCATCAGTCTGGGATGTGTTGCATATGATTGGTGAGAGTCTGCTTTAGTTCTGTTATCGCAGTATAGAAAACTTATAAACGA
>JARFRD010000030.1 GCA_029287435.1 Gammaproteobacteria bacterium | reverse complement strand
AGTGTTTTCGCGTAATGCAGGCGTATATTTTCTACATCCAGTACAGAGAATCGGTTCGGTTCGTAGATATCCATCATCTCCTTGAGTGTCGGCGGGTACGCGCCCGGGAATATTCTGCGTTCGATCCAGGCGTTCATCGGGCCTGGCACATTACGACCAATCGTATGAATCAGTCCCCTGCCTTTAGCTTTCAGGCAGCGATTTATGACTTCACCGAGTTCAGGATAATCGCGCTTGCCGACATGCTCGAGCATGCCCACGGACACAAACACGTCATAACTGCCCTTGATATTACGGTAGTCATCGAGCACGTACTCAACCTTGTCATCCAGACCTTCGGCGATTGCACGCTCGCGTGCGTATTTCACCTGTTCCTTTGAAATGTTGTAGGCCCTGACATTGACACCATAATGTTTGGCCATGAAACGCGCCAGACCGCCCCAGCCACAACCAGCTTCAACCACGGTATCACCCGGCTTGAGTTGAAGCTTGTGACAAACATGGTGCAGTTTTGCCACCTGCGCCTGTTCAAGACTCATATCTTCTTTCGGGTAGTAGGCACAGGTGTACTGCATTTCTTCGTCATCGAGCCATAGCTGGTAAAAATCGTTACCGATATCGTAATGGTGATGTATGTTCTGCCTGGCCCTGCTATGTGAATTCGCAATGCGTCGATGACCCAGCCATTCAATCAGGCGACGTAACAGGTTACCGTCACCTTTAGCCTTGAGATTGCGATAGATAACCAGCATGAACTCTGCGAGGTCACCTTCGAACTCCAGCTGCCCATTACAGTACAGGTCGCCCCAGTGGAGCTCGGGATTGATGATGGTTTTCCACATGGCCTTGCGATTGCCATAGGTAATAACCGCCAGCGGGTTATCGTATATAGGAGTGATTGCAACGCCATCCCACAACTTGAGTATGCATCGCGGATTACCAACGACACTCATCATCGTGCGCGCAACCCAGCGGTCGAAGGACGTCACCCTGGGATGAAATAACGGCGACTTGCTGCGATTGTATTGCCTGGTAGCAACACCTGCAGCATCATCCTTCTCCGGGTTATCTAGTGAACCGTGTTTTTGCAGCTTCATAGATTTCGCCTTTTTATTCGGATAATCAATCGATTAAACAGCACTATGACATTATTGGGTATTAACTGACAATGACTTCGGTCAGAAAAAAATAACAACACCGGCGCCAGGATCATCACCGGTCAAGCCGATATCTCGGGTGCCACGGGTAACAGCCGGTCTCATGCCCGTTGTTATCAGTCGGGCCTAACTGCGTGGCGGCCACTTCCGAGGAACATCACGGCTGCACCACACAACAGGTAGAACGCCTGCAGCTCGATTGCCCAGCCACCATGCTTGGTCAGGGAGAAAATATCACCCGAATGCATCAATAGAATAGCGAAGATCATATTCACCACGATAACCAGACCACCAATACGACAGTACACACCGAGGATGACCATCAGCGGCGCGATGATCTCGCCAACGTACACACCGTAAGCAAGAGCCGAGGGGAAACCAACATCCGATAACACGTTGCCAATATAATCCACGGTGCCAGGCTTGTTAATCTTGGCAATGCCATGCAACAACATGAGACCACCAAGCGTGAGTCGCAAGATTAACTTACCCAGTGCATCGTTATACATCAGTGCATTCATTATCCTTCTCCCCGTGGTTTTTGTGATCTACGTTAACATGCACAACTATTCAACTGATATCATTATCAGCGAAAAGATTACGACTCACACCCGGTTTTTACAACATGCTTGAAGCTCTGCAACTTGATAACACCACTCTTTGGTGGCTAATCGCTTTCTCGGTAGTGAGTTTTATTGGCACCCTGATCCTTGTTCCGGTTTTCATCATACGCATCCCAAGTGACTACTTTGCGGACATTCATCGACACAGCTGGGATCCCTGGTCTCACCGCCACCCGATAATTCGCTGGAGCTTTATCATCGTGAAGAACGCGGTTGGTGTCCTTTTGATTGTCCTTGGCATTGCCATGCTGGTATTGCCCGGACAGGGCATTCTTACCCTGCTGATCGGCATCATGCTAACCAACTTTCCGGGCAAGTATCGGCTTGAGCGCCGTGTCGTTACCAGCGAACCGATACTTCGTAACATCAACAAATTGCGTGTTCGCGCCGGCCATGAACCGCTGCAAGTATAGCTACAAGTGATTTATTCCGCGGTAAAGCCAAAAGCTTTATCGTGAACGTACACCAGTTTGCAATCTTCCAGGTATTTTGCGTCGTGTATGCGCCCTGCCTTGATATAGCCCGTGTCACCACGGCTGAGGATGACCGCTTCACCGTCCGGCTGCAGACCATTTTCCCCACGTATAAAAAACTGGATCGCCATCCTGCCTTCAACCACCACGGTCATATCATCACCCGGATGCGAGTGCGGCGGTTCTGCACTGCCTGCCTGCCAGCGCTCGAGCATGACCTCACAGCCATCGGGATTGGTCGGCCAGGTGGTTCTGACGGTGAAGCCATCAGGGGTATCCGGTACGCTGATGTGATTGTCCCAGACCTTGCTGGTTGCTGAAGTTGCCTGATGCTCTGTGCCCACACTGTTCTCCCGAGTGATTCAATTTTTCGGCAGCATAGCACCCAATAACTCACTGTTTTGCCTTATTTTTTTATGGGTAATTCAAGCTGGATCAGACGTTTGGCGGAAAATCCGCTTATTTTCCCGCTCAAAAACCAGAAAAATCATATCGATACCCAATTCTTCCGCATAAAACATGTCAATCTGGTTTATAATCCGCGCTCGCGATTTTTTGTACCGCCCATGGTCACTTTAGGAGCGATGAAATTCCAAGACGAATTTCGCCGTTTTGAATACCTGGCCATTGATAACGGCCCCTGTTTTGTGGTCCGGGGGCACCGACCAAATGACCTTATTAAACAGTAAGTTATAGAGATTTAGGACAATGACTGATTTAACCAAATATCGAAACATTGGCATTTTTGCCCACGTTGATGCCGGCAAAACAACGACCACGGAACGTATTCTGAAACTGACCGGTAAAATTCATAAGACCGGTGAAGTACACGATGGCGAAGCCACCACGGACTTCATGGAGCAGGAGGCCGAGCGTGGTATCACCATTCAGTCAGCCGCAACCAGCTGTGAATGGGACGGCCATCGTATGAACATCATTGACACACCGGGACACGTTGACTTCACCATTGAAGTGTACCGTTCACTCAAAGTACTCGATGGCGGTGTCGGTGTATTCTGCGGTTCAGGCGGTGTAGAGCCCCAGTCAGAAACCAACTGGCGCTACGCTAACGAATCAGAAGTAGCTCGCATTATTTTCGTGAACAAGCTGGACCGCATGGGTGCAGACTTCTATCGTGTGGTTAAACAGGTAGAAGACGTACTCGGCGCGAACCCACTGGTTATGGTTCTGCCAATCGGCATCGAAGACGACTTCACCGGTGTTGTCGATCTGCTTTCACGTAAAGCCTGGATCTGGGATGACTCCGGTCTGCCAGAAAACTTCAAGATCGAAGAGCCACCTGCTGACATGGCTGATGCGGTTGAAGAATGGCGCGAGAAGCTTATCGAAACTGCACTCGAGCAGGACGATGACCTGATGGAAGCTTACCTTGAAGGTGAGGAGCCATCCATTGAAGATATCAAGCGTTGCATCCGCAAGGGCACGATCAATCTTGATTTCTTCCCGACCTACTGTGGCTCTGCTTTCAAGAACAAGGGTGTTCAGCTGGTACTGGATGCAGTTGTTGATTTCCTGCCTAATCCAACTGAAGTCAAGCCACAGCCTGAAACTGATGACGAAGGCGAGGAAACCGGCGAATTCGCTGTTGTCGATCCTGAGAAGCCACTGCGCGCACTGGCCTTCAAGATCATGGATGACCGCTTCGGTGCACTGACCTTTATACGTATTTATTCAGGCAAGATGAACAAGGGTGACACGGTACTCAACACCTTCACCGGCAAGACCGAGCGTATTGGCCGTATTGTTGAAATGCACGCGGACGAACGTATCGAACTCGATGGTGCACAGGCAGGTGACATCGTTGCTGTTATCGGCATGAAGAACGTGCAGACAGGTCACACCCTGTGTGATCCGAAAGCGCCTGCGACACTGGAACCGATGGTATTCCCGGATCCTGTAATCTCGATTGCTGTTGCACCAAAAGACAAGGGCGCATCCGAAAAGATGGGCCTGGCCATCGGCAAGATGATCCAGGAAGATCCTTCATTCCGTGTTGAAACCGACGAAGATTCAGGTGAAACCATCCTCAAGGGCATGGGTGAGCTGCATCTCGATATCAAGATCGATATCCTGCGTCGTACCCACGGCGTTGATGTTGAAGTGGGTAAACCACAGGTCGCCTACCGCGAAACCATCACCCAGCGTATTGAAGATTCCTACACGCACAAGAAACAGACCGGTGGTTCTGGTCAGTTCGCGAAAATCGACTATTCGATTGAGCCAGGTGAGCCGGGTTCAGGCTATGAGTTCGAATCTGTGGTTACCGGTGGTAACGTGCCGCGTGAATTCTGGCCTGCTGTACAGAAAGGCTTTCAAGCCAGCATGGACCGCGGCGTTCTGGCTGGATTCCCCTGCCTCGACTTCAAGGTGACACTGATGGACGGTGGTTTCCACCCGGTTGACTCTTCAGCAGTGGCTTACGAGCTGGCAGCAAAAGCAGCTTATCGCCAGACCATGCCAAAAGCCGGCCCACAGCTGATGGAACCGATCATGAAAGTTGACGTGTACACACCCGATGACAACGTGGGTGATGTCATCGGTGACCTCAACCGTCGTCGTGGCATGATCAAGTCACAGGAACCGGGCCCTACCAGCGTTCACATAAATGCTGAATGCCCGTTGAGTGAAATGTTTGGTTATATCGGCGACCTGCGTACCATGACTTCCGGTCGCGGTCAGTTCTCAATGGAATTCCTGCACTACATGCCATGTCCTAAAAACGTGGCTGAAGAAGTCATCAAGGAAACCAAAGAGCGCGAAGCTGAGAAGAAGTAAACACACGTTTATTCTTCCTGTAAAAAAGGCCGGTAATACCGGCCTTTTTTATGACATTGATTTATGCTTGCGTTTTTCCTTTCTGCATACCATCCTATGATTGAGATATTCGCTAACTTGTTTGAACCGGCGACTCAACCCTCGAGAAGGACGCGTAACAGGCATGCAGCGTATTACAATCATCAACATCAAGGGTGGTTGCGGTAAAACGACAATCGCAACCAACCTTGCCAGCGCCTATGCAAAGCGCGAGTTGAACACGACACTGATCGATTATGATCCGCAGGGATCCAGCACCCACTGGCTCAAACTCAGGTCATCGGAAGCTTCTTCCATCAATGGCATCGCTGCATATCCGACCAACACCCCTGTTACCCGAAGCTGGCAGTTACATCTCCCGATTGATACGCAACGCGTCGTCGTGGATACGCCTGCAGGACTCAAGGGCCTCGATCTGATAGATCAGTTAAGGGGATCGAATACCATACTCATCCCCGTGTTACCCTCATCGATTGATACCCATGCGACAGCGGATTTTATTCGTGATCTTTTTCTGATTGCCAAGGTTCGCCCACAACAGACCCGGCTATGCATCATCTGCAATCGTGTCAAAGCCAACACGCTGGCCTATCAGTCTCTGGAGAAATTTCTAAAAGCGCTGGATATCCCGGTCATTGCCCGTCTCAGGGAAACGCAGAACTATGTAAAAGCTGCTGAAGCGGGTCTGGGCGTACACGAATTAAGGTCAGCTAGCACGGAAAAGGATCTCGATGCCTGGGACCAGCTGGTTAACTGGCTCGAGTCGGGTAACTCCAGCCACC
>JARFRD010000192.1 GCA_029287435.1 Gammaproteobacteria bacterium | reverse complement strand
GATGTATGTCTCGTGGGCTCGGAGATGTGTATAAGAGACAGACGTATCACTGTTTGAGGTAACCCAATGAAGACATCGAGCCTGTTGACTGGAGCCTTTTTATTCATCGCTTTTTCAGGTGTTCATGCAGCCCCGGAACCTGCCAACCCTGCAAAACAGACCCAATGGAAGCTTTACGTTGATGCAACAGAAGCCTATGAAATGAAACAGAAGCTTGGTGACAAGGTTCTGTTTGTTGATGTGCGTGATCCTATCGAAATCATGTTCACCGGTTACACGGATGCCGTTGATATCAACATTCCCTACAAGCTCGCCAACCGTGATGAATGGAATCCGAAGAAACCTGTATTCAAGATGGAAACCAACCCGATGTTTGAGCAGCAGATCGCTGCCGCACTTGAAGAGCGCGGCATGGACAAGAACTCCCCGATTATCCTGATGTGCCGTTCCGGTGGTACGCGCGGTGCACCGAGTGCAAACTCGCTGTGGGGCAAGGGCTACAAGCAGGTCTATGTTGTAACCGACGGCTTTGAAGGCGGCAAAATCAAGACCGGTGCGCAGAAAAACTGGCGCCTGAAGAACGGCTGGAAGAATTCCGGACTACCCTGGAGTTACAAACTCAACAAGGAAAAAATACATCTGCCTTCTGAAGGCTGATTTAATTTAACCCAGGCGATACAGTTCAGGGTGGTGACAGTTCGACTGTTTCACCGCCCTGCTCTGTCGATAAGCGGTTCAGCATACTATACAGCTCTTCATTATCACCACTGTCGCAAATCCACCGCTGATTCTCGCTATCGTAATCAAAATGAAAGCCGCCGGAACGAGCTGCCATCCATAACTGTAACGCGGGTGGTTGCTTGCTGAAAATTATCTTGGTGCCGTTATCGAACTCAAGTGTCAGTACACCACCAACTTCCTCGTAATCAATATCCGCACCACTATCATCGATAGCATCCTGGATATCTTCAATCGTCTGGTCGGCTATATCGTGAAATTCGGATTCGTTCATAGTTTCATTTGCCACAGAGGTGTACAGTGGTTATTGACCTGTTATTGTGAGTGAAGCGCAGTAACCTTGTCCAGTACGAGAACCATACGAGATTGCTTCGTCGTCCCTCCTCGCAATGACGGGTCACTAATCCCTGTGTGCTCTGTGTCTCCGTGGCTAGCTGTTTAGTTTCTTGCGCATGAGTTCGTTAACCTGTGCCGGGTTGGCCTTGCCTTTGGAAGCTTTCATCACCTGTCCGACAAAGAAGCCCATCAACTTGTCTTTACCGCCTTTGAGCTGTTCAAACTGCTCGGGATTATTTGCGATCACTTCATCAACCATGGCTTCGATCGCACCCGTATCAGTGATCTGTTTCAGGCCCTTGCTTTCGATAACTTCATCCGCAGAGCCTTCACCATTCCACATGGCGTCGAATACTTCCTTGGCAATTTTTCCTGAAATGGTGTTGTCCTTGATGCGACTGATCAAGCCCGCATATTCCTCAGCACTGACTTTTGAATCCGTAATTTCAACTTCTTCCTTGTTCAGTCTTGCTGCAAGTTCACCCGTCACCCAGTTTGCGGAGAGCTTGGCATCGCCCGTTTTTGCGGCCACCGTTTCAAAATAATCGGCCAGCTCACGGGAGCCGGTAAGCACACCCGCATCGTAGGCAGACAGATCAAACTCATCCATGTAACGCTGTTTTTTCTGATCCGGCAGTTCAGGCAGTTCGCCTCTGACCTCATCAAGGTATTTGTCATCGATCACCACGGGCAACAGATCAGGATCAGGGAAATAACGATAGTCATTTGCCTCTTCCTTGCTGCGCATCGAACGTGTTTCATCCTTGTTGGCATCATACAGGCGTGTTTCCTGTACCACTTCGCCACCGTCTTCGATCAGATCGATCTGGCGCTCGATCTCATGATTGATTGCTCGCTCGACAAAGCGGAAAGAGTTGATGTTCTTGATTTCAGCACGCGTACCGAATTCTTGCTGACCCCTGGGGCGCACGGAAACGTTGGCATCGCATCGGAACGAGCCTTCCTGCATGTTGCCGTCACATATCTCGAGATAGCGCACCAGCGAATGCAATTTTTTCATGTAGGCTACGGCTTCGGCTGCTGAACGCATATCCGGCTCTGATACCACTTCGAGCAACGGCGTACCGGCACGGTTCAGATCGATGCCCGTCATTCCCGCAAAATCTTCATGCAGTGACTTGCCGGCATCTTCTTCAAGATGCGCCCGGGTCACGCCAATGCGCTTGGTTTCACCATCTTCCAGCTCAATATCGATATGCCCTTTACCGACAATGGGCAACTCGAACTGACTGATCTGGTAACCCTTGGGCAGATCAGGGTAGAAATAATTCTTACGCGCGAATACCGAACGATGCGCGACTTCGGCGTCGATCGCCAGCCCGAACTTGGTCGCCATATGCACAGCTTCCTTGTTCAGTACGGGCAATACGCCGGGCAGTGCAACATCGACGGCGCAGGCCTGCGTGTTCGGCTCGGCACCATAAGCGGTACTCGCACCCGAGAAGATCTTCGACTTCGTTGCGAGTTGAACGTGTATCTCTAAACCAATAACTGCTTCGTAGTTCATTTTAATATCACCGCAAAGGCGCAAAGTACGCAAAGAAATGTATGGTTTCTGCGTAAAAACATTTACTTGAAAGAATCTGGTATTTGTCGATGCCAGTCTGTTTGTTGCTGGTACTGGTGAGCGACATTCAACAGGCGGCTTTCTTCGAAATAGTTACCGATGATCTGCAAACCAACCGGGTTACCATCAACAAAACCGACAGGTACTGACATGCCGGGCACACCCGCCAGGTTGACCGCTATGGTGTAGATATCGGACAGGTACATGGATATCGGATCTTCAGCTTTTTCACCAATATTGAACGCTGTTGATGGTGATGCCGGCCCCATGATGACGTCAACGCTCTCAAAGGCCTTCTTGAAATCATCGCTGATCAGGTGACGTAACTGTTGCGCCTTGAGGTAGTAGGCATCGTAGTAACCCGCTGACAATGCATAGGTACCGACCATGATGCGGCGTTTAACTTCGGCACCAAAACCTTCACCGCGTGAACGTGTATACAGATCGTACAGATCTTTCGGGTCTTCGCAGCGGTAGCCATAGCGAACACCATCGAAGCGTGACAGGTTGGCTGAGCACTCAGCCGGTGCGACAACATAATAAACCGGCACTGAGAGTGATGTATTTGGCAGCTCGATATCAACAATCTCTGCACCCATGTCACGGTATTGATCGATGGCTGTTTGAATCACGGCCTTTACATTATCATCCAGGCCTTCATCGAAATACTGACTGGGCAGGCCTATTCGCAGCCCGTTCACGGAATGGTTCAGATCAGCCGTGTAGTCCGGTACCTCTTTCTCGATACTGGTGGAATCCTTTTCATCAAAACCGGCCATCGCGTTTAACATCAGCGCACAGTCCTCGGCTGTCTGCGCCATCGGCCCGCCCTGGTCAAGACTGGAAGCAAAGGCGATCATGCCGTAACGCGATACACGACCATAAGTTGGCTTCAAGCCAGTGATACCACATAAGGCTGCTGGCTGACGAATTGAACCACCGGTATCCGTGCCCGTTGCAGCCGGTGCCAGGCGTGCAGCGACGGCTGCGGCTGAACCACCTGAAGAACCACCCGGTACCCGCTTTGTATCCCAGGGATTTTTAACCGCACCGTAGAAACTGGTTTCGTTGGAAGAGCCCATGGCAAACTCATCCATGTTGGTTTTACCCAGTGTAATAACACCTGCCTGCTTGAAATTGTTTACCACGGTCGCATCGTAAGGCGAGATAAAGTTATCCAGCATTCTGGAGCCGCAGCTGGTTTTGATCCCCCTGGTGCAGAAAATATCCTTGTGCGCAATCGGTATACCGGTTAATGCACTTGTGTTTCCGGATTTCAACCGCTCGTCAGCCTCAGCCGCCTCAGCCATGGCCTGGTCTTCGGCAATGGTGATAAAACTGTTCAGTTCTGCATCCTGTTGCTTGATACGAGACAGGAAGTATTCGGTGAGTGCTGAACTGCTAACCTCGCCGGTCTGCAACAGGGTTGACAGCTCAGCCAGTGTTTTCTCGTGATAATCGCTCATTTTATTCAATCACCTTGGGCACGAGGTAAAGGCCATCCTGTGTTGCCGGAGCCACGGACTGAAAATCATCGCGCTGGTTGCTTTCGGTCACAGCGTCATCTCGCAGGCGCTGTATCACTTCCAGCGGATGCGACATCGGCACCACACCCTCGGTATCAACCGAGTTCATCTGTTCGACCAGGTCGAGAATATTCGACAGGTTAGTGGCATAGTCGGCCACGTCAGCATCATCAATCTTGAGCCGGGCCAGTTTGGCTATATTTTTTATGTCATCAGCATCGAGTGACATGGGGTCTCCGCAGCATGCAATTTGGCTAAAAACAAGAGGCGCGATGTTAGCATAAACAGGCCTGAGACAGGGCTGAAATAGCGTATGCATGATGATGTCCCGGGGGCGTTTCAGCGGGGATTTTGCTTGCCCTGTAGAGTAGCGATTGATAGAGTACGCGCAGTTTTTGGCCAAATTCGTATAAATGGCCTATATATTCTTCTCATAATAATAATTATTTTTTCTACAGGTATTCCAGCACATGCTTTTTAACCGTATTCGTGGAATGTTTTCCAATGATCTGTCTATCGATCTTGGAACGGCCAATACCCTGATCTATGCCCGTGGCAAAGGCATCGTTCTTGATGAGCCATCCGTTGTCGCCGTGCGCCAGGACCGCGGTCCAGGCGGTCCGAAATCCATTGAAGCCTATGGTAAAGAAGCCAAGGGTATGCTGGGACGCACCCCACAGAACATTACCGCGATTCGCCCGATGCGCGATGGCGTGATTGCTGACTTCAATATCACGGAAAAAATGCTGCAGCACTTCATTCGTTCCGTACATGAATCACAGGTGCTGCGACCCAGCCCGCGCGTGCTTATTTGTGTTCCCTGCGGTGCTACCCAGGTTGAACGCCGTGCCATCCGTGAATCTGCTGCCGGCGCTGGTGCCCGCAAGGTCTACCTTATCGAAGAGCCGATGGCGGCTGCGATCGGCGCAGGCATGCCAGTCGATGAGCCTCGAGGCTCCATGGTACTGGATATCGGTGGTGGCACCTCTGAAGTTGCCGTTATTTCTTTGAACGGGATCGTCTATGCTGCATCAGTGCGTGTCGGTGGTGACCGCTTCGATGAAGCCATCATCTCTTATGTGCGCCGTAACTATGGCATTCTCATCGGTGAAGCCACGGCAGAAAAAATCAAAAAGGAAATCGGCAATGCCTACCCTGGACAGGAACTGCTCGAGATTGAAATCAAGGGTCGCAACCTGTCTGAAGGTATTCCTCGCAGCTTCTCATTGAACAGTAACGAAATCCTGGAAGCCCTGCAGGAACCACTGCACGGTATTGTCAGCGCAGTCAAAACTGCGCTCGAACAAACCCCGCCTGAACTCGGTGCCGATGTCGCGGAACGCGGTATCGTTCTGACCGGCGGCGGTGCACTGCTGAAAGACCTCGACAGGCTGTTGATGGAAGAAACCGGCCTGCCCGTGGTCACTGCAGAAGATCCGCTGACCTGTGTTGCCCGTGGTGGTGGCCGCGTACTGGAACTGATCGACAAGCATGGGGGAGATTTCCTCGCTGTCGAATAAGGGCGAAAAGCTTCGCCCCGTGAACATGCCTGCCAAAGGTTTCTGACCCTATGCAAACGCTGTTTCTTCGAGGTCCGTCGGTCACGCTGCGCATGATCATACTGGTCATCCTGTCGCTTGTGCTGATGACGGTAGACCATCGCTGGAAACACCTCGAGGTCTTGCGTAATACGCTTTCCTACCTGCTGTACCCGGTTGAATACGTCGTCGACCTGCCGATACGCCTGTATTACTGGTCTGAAGAAACACTCAAGTCACACCAGAGCCTGGTCACTGAAAACCGCCAGCTACGCGACCTGCAGCTACAGAGCCGGGTACAGTTACAGAAGCTGGATATTCTCGAAAAAGAAAACGAACGCTTGCGTCAGCTACTCAGTGCGACGCCGAAGACCACGGAAGATCACCTGATCTCTGAGATCATTTCCGTCGACGTGGATCCGTATCGTCAGTTCATCGTGCTCAATAAGGGCTCCAAAGAAGGTGTTTATATTGGCCAGCCCATCATCGATGCGCACGGCATCATGGGACAGGTCGTGTTCGTCAACGCGATGACATCGACTGCATTGCTAATCACCGATGTCAGCCACGCTATTCCCGTACAGGTCGACCGTACCGGGCTCAGAAGCGTGGCTTTCGGCACCGGGCAAACCGATCATCTCAATCTCAAGCATATCCCGCATAACGCCGATATTCGCGTCGGTGACAAGCTAATCTCATCCGGCCTCGGGGGACGTTTCCCGCGCAACTATCCGGTAGCGGTTATCACTAACATCGACCGCAATGCCGGCGAAACCTTTATTGAAGTGCGCGCCGAACCACTGGCGTTGCTGGATACCAGCCGGGAAATTCTTCTGGTCTGGACCGAAGGGCGCGAGCAACCTGTGCCCGAAATAGAAACGCCTCCTCCTGCAGCCGAAGCGGATAAGGAGGCAACTGATGAAGAGTAATATCCGTGCTGCCATCCTGGCTCTGTTCGTTGCCTTTATGCTGACCATCATGCCACTGCCCGAAGGAGTACGCGAGTTTCGTCCCGACTGGGTAACGCTGGTATTAATCTACTGGGCCATGGCCCTGCCATCCAGAACAGGCGTCACCGTGGCCTGGCTGGTAGGACTGATGCTGGATGTGACCCACGGCGCCATACTTGGACAGCATGCTCTGGGTCTAACAATAGTAATCTATATCGTTCACTTGCAACATCAAAGAATGCGCGTAGCGTCACTGGTGCAGCAGGCTATCGTGATTTTCTTCCTGTTGTTGTTGAAACAATTGATTGTACTGTGGGTGAGCGGCATCGTCGGACGCGCCCCGGATACCTGGCTTTATTTCATGCCGTCACTGGTCGGCGCTCTACTATGGCCGTGGTTGTACATTATTCTGCGGGATTTACGACGCAAGTTCGGCTACCGCGTGCGCTTTTAACTGTTTTAGTCGACTGGAACGGTGCGTGAGCTTGCCCAATGTCGCAGGTTTTCTATCTGTGTATCCATCACAACGGATAGCGGACGTGTAGCCTTTATCTCTTCGACCAGTGATTCGGTCGTAACCTGTGCATCGCTTCCATAGCTACTGTAAATCGCGCTTACCACGGCCTGCTCAATTTCTGATCCTGAAAAACCTTCACTCTCCTTGGCCAGCTGCTCGAGGTCAATACCCGACTGACTGATATCACGCTTGTCGAGGTGAATTGTAAAAATCTGTTTGCGTACATCATGTTTTGGCAGGTCGACAAAAAAGATTTCGTCGAGCCGACCTTTTCGAATCAACTCGGGCGGCAGGTCTTCAATATTATTCGCCGTAGCAACAATAAATACATTGGCGCGATTCTCTGCGAGCCAGGTTAACAACGAGCCCAGTATGCGTTTGGATGTGCCATCATCATTTCCACCGGAGATGCCTTTTTCAATTTCATCGATCCACATGACACATGGCGCCATGACCTCCGCGGTCTTTAATGACTCACGTAAATTCTTTTCCGATTCGCCAATAAACTTGTCATACAACGCGCCAAAATCGAAGCGCAACAAGGGCACATTCCAGATGCCCGCAATGGCTTTAGCGGCCAGGCTCTTGCCGCAACCCTGCACACCCAGCAGCAACACACCTTTGGGTGTATCGATGCCTGCCTGATCCACCAGGCCATGAAAAATTTTTTCGCGCTGCTGCAGCCATTGCTTCAGCTTGCGCATACCACCCACATCAGAAAAACGCGTGGTTTCAAATTCAAATGACAAAACATCATCACGATTGAGCAACTGGTACTTTGCCTTCATTACCTCAGGCAGGTCGTCCTCTGTAATTGCACCATCATCAACAATAACGTTACGGATCAGGCGACGCGCATCATTGTAAGTAAGACCGCCCAGGTTTCGCACCAGGCGCTGCAACGTTTTCTTGTCTGTGGATACTTTATTATTCGACTCGATCTGCCACTTTCCAGCCTCATCGCGTACCAGGCTTTCCAGTGCTTTTGAATCCGGCAGTTTTAAATCAAAACGTGCAACACGCTTGACCAGACCTGCCGGCATATCGATATGGTGACTGATGAAAATCAGCTTATTGCTGGTGCCTTCGAACTTCATCGCAATTTCCTTGATGAAACGCTCGTTAACCGGATCCTGGATGTAAGGATCAAAATCCAGCAATACATAAAGCCCGTCTACATTGGATGATTTGATATGACCCAGTAAATCCTTGGGCTCTGCATTATGACGCTGTATACCCAGGTCAATATCGACCCTTCTGAGGCCCTCAGTCACCGACCATTGAAACAATGGAATCGTATTATGCGTTGCAATCCTGACCAGCAAATCAAGCGCACGCTTTTCTTCGTGTGTCTCTATTTGCAGGATTGGCGTATGCCCATGGATCAGCAACTCGAGATCTTTTTGTTCCGGCATGATGTGTGTGTACGATTATTCTTATGTGTATAAGCGTAGTACAACAATAGGCAAACACAGCAAAGTTAGAAGTCCTGGCTGGCTTTAATTTCTATTCACCGCAAAGGCGCAAAGGGCGCTAAGAAAAGATTATTAACCGCAGAGGCGTGGAGACGCAGAGTTTTTTAGGTGTTACTCATTTGCCTTGTCATCTCGACCGCAGGGAGAGATCTCCTGAACATTATGAGGGTGCCTGGGAGATCTCTCCCTGCGGTCGAGATGACAACATATTAAATCCTCTGCGTCTCCGCACCTCTGCGGTGAACCTAAACCGTCTGGCAATACAGGTTTTGAG
>JARFRD010000154.1 GCA_029287435.1 Gammaproteobacteria bacterium | reverse complement strand
TGAGTGTATCGATTCGATACAGCAGCAATCGCTAGCTGAATTTGAGGTCGTCGCCATCGATGATCATTCCACTGATGATTCCGTACAGTTACTTGAGCGCTATGGTGATGAACGCATTCGCATTATTAAGAATCCGCATCGTGGCCTGGTGTCAGCGCTGAATACCGGATTGGCATACTGCAAGGCGCCATTGGTCGCACGCATGGATGCCGATGACATCATGTATCCGCAACGACTGAAAAAGCAGTACGAATACCTGCGTATTCATCATGATGTTGTACTGGTTGCCACCCGTGCCAGGAAATTTCCCGAAGTTTCAATCCTGAATGGATACCGTGAATATATGCGATGGCAGAATTCAGTATTAAGCGAGGCAGATATCAGTAACCAGATGTATATCGAATCGCCGTTTGCACACCCGAGTGTCATGTTCAGGCGCGACAGCATAATTGCCGCCGGCGCCTATCGACAGGGGAAGTTTCCCGAAGACTATGAACTCTGGTTACGTTTGATGCACCTGGGTTATCGCATGGAAAAATTGTCCAATGTATTAATCGACTGGAGGGAGTCCGCTAAGCGCTTGTCGCGAGTATCTGAAAATTATTCACGTGAGGCATTTGATCGCATACGTGCAAAGTATTTAGCGCTGGATAAACGCATTCAGAATAAACCCGTCGCTTATTGGGGGGCGGGACGCAAAACACGGCAGCGTGCACGGCATTTAATCGAAAGGGGCTTTGGGCCTGAAGTATGGATAGATGTTGACCCGAAGAAAATAGGCAATCGCATACATGGTGTTGAGGTGGTTGCGCCTGACTGGCTGCATCAGGTTGCGCAGACCGATAATCAACCGTTCGTACTTAGTTATCTAACCAGCCATGGTGCACGCGATGCTGCACGAGATTTTCTTCAGCGGCACGGTTACACGATGGGCGAGGACTTTCTCGAGGTAGGTTAACAGGCGGGGTAGAGCCCGGGAATCGTCATTGCGAATTGCGATAGCAACGTGGCAATCTTTTCTTCAGCCTGGCATGGAGGTTTGGGCACTGCTTCGCCTGGCGTCACAATGACGCAGGTGTTGGGAAGCTACTTCGGACGACGCAGGCTAATCACATCACCAAAGCTCATATACTCACTGGCACCGAGACGGGCGATGGGATCGAGCTTGTCAGCGTGGATTTTTAGCCGTCCTGAGTCGCTGGTACTGGTAATACTGTCGTCGATGTACATGTGAGTGATTTCGCCATAGATCACAGACTGCGGTGTGTCGCCAATCTCATGAATGTCGTAGCAGGTACAGGCATAGGCTACGCGGCAGTCTTTCAGTCGCGGCAGGCGACTGCCTTCGAAGGTCACTGTCTCAAGACCGAGCTGATCGACTTCAGATTCGCTGGCATCCATGGTTGCTGCTGACTGGTTGAGTGGCTCAAGCATTGCACGGTGTGCAATATGCACAACGAAATCCTTGCGCTGTTCGATGTTGACGCGCGTATCCTTGAAACTGCCGTCAGGCTTTTTGCCAACCGATAACATGATCAGCGGTGGATTGCTGCTGATAGCGTTGAAGTATGAGAACGGTGCGAGATTATATTTACCGGTTTCAATCTCGGACAGCACCCAGGCAATCGGCCTCGGCAACAACGTCTGGCCCATCTGGAAATAAACCTGTGAAGACTTGAGTTCGGATAGATTGAGAATCATCGTGTTGAATCGAGCGGTTTATTCCAGCCATTCCAGCAGGTAGTAGATCATCTGGCCTTCAGACGATTTTGATGGGCCACTGACGCGTGCGGCATAGCGTTTATTTTCCGGGTCGGCATCGTCGATGGCGTCAGCTGCACAGGATTTGATTTCCACGCAACTCGCCGCAAAGCGATTTCGGCTCCTGCGTGGCACGTATACCACGGCAAACTGCATTGAAGAAGCTGATGATTCCGGATCCGGTGGTACGATACCGCGCACAGGCTGCCTTAATGGTTTTTGCTGTTCAGGCGGTCAACCCAGGCCATACCCATGGCCGAGAGCACGAAGGTTATGTGGATAATGACGTACCACATCAACTTGTTATCGGGTATGGTCTGCGCGGCCATGAAGGCCTTCAGCAGATGGATGGAAGAGATGGCAACGATGGATGCGGCCACTTTCTGCTTCAGCGAGCCCGAATCCAGTTTACCGAGCCAGGACAGCTTTTCCTGGCCTTCTTCCAGATCGATCTGGGAAACAAAGTTTTCATAGCCACTCAGCATTACCATGACCAGCAGGCCACCCACCAGCGCCAGGTCTACGAGGCTGAGTATCACCAGTACGAGGTCCGCTTCTTTCATGGAGAAGATAAGCGGGAAGGTATGCAGGGCTTCCTGGAAAAATTTGAGGCCAAGTAACAGCACAGCAAGGCTGAGTCCGAGGTAGATGGGGGCCAGCAACCAGCGGCTGGCGTACATTGTGTTTTCTATCAGGCGTTCCATAAGTGCAGCTCAAAACTTTAGATTGGCTGATTTTACCTGATTGCTTACTTCAGTAAATCCAGTATTAAGGGCTCGAGATGATTATTCCAGCCGAAAGAGACATCGCGCAGCATGCCTTCACGGTCGATCAGGATGGATGAGGGTGTGCCCTGCAGGTTGTAGGTTTCAAATGTCTGCGCGCAGTGCGTTTTCGCCCGCAGGTAATTGTGTGCTTTTTCGTAGACCGGTTGCCTGCGTTCTGCGGGCCAGTTTGCGTAATCGGGCAACTGGGAGAGGATGAAAGTCTCGATGGCCTCGTGGGTTATCTCGCTGGTGTTTTCGGTCAGCACGTCCATGCCGATGGTGAACGGCAGTTCATAATCCAGCCGGTTTCCATTGAGCAGGCCGTTGCGACCGAGCTGATCCAGCGGGTCGCCAATCATTTCACCGGTCTCGACCAGCATTTTGAGGTTATCCAGTGTATTCTTGTCGAAGTCCTCAAACGCGGTCGCGAGCCCGATAACGGCCAGGCCATGCTGGCTGTAGGCCCGGTGCAGGCGAACGACTTCGGGCAGGGCATGGACAAAGCAACCGGGGCAGTTAACCTGGAAAACCTCAACCAGGATGACATCGCCACGCAGCTGCTCAATGCTGGTTGGTTCGCCCTGTACCCAGTGCTGAACCTGGAGCTCGGGCGCTGGCTGGCCCGGGGAAATGTTATTAGACATGAGATCACAAACACGTGGAACTTGAACACGATTATAACGCGCTCGAGCCCGACACCATACTCAACGCGGTTGAGTCGGTTGGTTATCGAACCAGTGGCCGCATGCTGGCATTAAACAGTTATGAGAATCGTGTCTACCGAATCGAACGCGAGGACGCAGCACCGGTGGTGGTCAAGTTCTATCGACCGGATCGCTGGACGCATGAGGCGATACTCGAAGAGCATGCGTTTAGTCTCGAGCTGGCTGCTGAAGAAATACCCGTGGTTGCGCCGCTGCAGTTTGATGGCGAAACCCTGTTAACGTCCGGTGGCTATCGCTTTGCACTGTACCCGCTACAGGGTGGCCGCTGGCCGGATCTTGAATACAGTGAAGACCTGTTGTGGATGGGGCGTTTTATTGGCCGCATTCATGCTATCGGTCGTAAACGAAAATTCAAACACCGGGCTGAAATCAGTATTCAACGTATGGGTGATGAAGCTGCTGAATACCTGGTTTTAAACAAATTCATACCGGCACACCTGGAAGAGGCCTATCAAACGCTTTCCCGGGATATCCTGTCCATGGTGAGGCAGCGGTTTGAAGATGCGGGTGAATATGCGGTTTTACGTCTGCATGGTGACTGTCACCGCAGCAACGTGCTGTGGACAGACAAGGGGCCACATTTTGTTGACCTGGATGATTGCTGTAACGGCCCGGCAATACAGGACCTGTGGATGCTGCTTTCGGGCGAGCGTGCGGAAATGACGGTGCAGTTGATCGACATACTGGAGGGCTATGAGGAATTCTCCAGCCTGAATCTGGCAGAGTTGAACCTGGTCGAGGCACTGCGTACCCTGCGTATGATGCATTATGCTGCCTGGCTGGCAAAACGCTGGCAGGACCCGGCGTTTCCACTGGCTTTTCCATGGTTTGATACAACGCAGTACTGGGAACAACACATACTGGAGTTGCGTGAACAGCTGGCGCGGATGCAGGAGCCGGTATTAACGGTATAGGTACTTAATATGTGTGGAAGAATTGATGCGCATGATCCGATAGGTGTGAATAACCTGGTCAGTCTTCTTGATATCGTTATCCCCAAAGACAAGTTTCCACCACGCTATAACATTGCGCCGGGTTCCATGATTGCGACAGTGACGCATAAAGTCGACACACGAGCGGAAAGCATGGAATGGGGTGTTATTCCAAACTGGGCAAAACCCGGACAGTTTGAACGGCCGTTGATAAATGCGCGCGCAGAAACGATTCGTGAGAAACCGTCGTTCCGTAAACTGATTGCACATACGCGTACCATTATCCCGGTTAACGGTTTTTATGAATGGCGACGCGACAAGGACAATAAGGCGACCTTTTATTTCACATCGAGTAACCAGGATGCGCTGGCTCTGGCGGGTATTTACCAGATAACCCACGATGGCGGCATGCAGTGTTGCATTGTAACCACGGATGCAAACAGCGAGATGAAACCGATACATGATCGAATGCCGGCACTGATACCGCAGCATGCCATGCGGGACTGGTTATGCTCGGAAGATAATTCTGTTATCGATGCTTTGATGCAACCTGCTGCAGATGACAGTCTCGATGTTGTCGAGGTTTCACGGTACGTAAACAATGCCAGTAATGAAGGCAAACGTTGTATTACACCAGTTTAAGTACGGTATTCATGAAAATATTGCGCGTAGAATCAACGCAAACAGTCAGGAGTTGTTATGAAAATTTCCATCATCAGCGGCAGTCATCGTAATCCGTCGCAAAGTGAAAAAGTTGCTCGTCATATTGAAAACACGCTAAACAATGATCATGGTATTTCGGATACCTGGGTCTATACGCTTGCGGATAATCCCCTGCCATTATGGGATCAGTCGATATGGGAAAGTAACCCGGAATGGGAACAACGCATGGCTGACATCAGGCAACAGCTCTCAAGCAGTGATGGTTTTGTCATTATTTCACCGGAGTGGCATGGCCAGGTGCCGGCCGGGTTGAAGAATTTCTTTTTACTCGTGAATCGTTTTGAAGTGGGGCATAAGCCAGCGTTGATCGTCACGGTTTCCAGCGCTGATGGTGGTGCATACCCTGTCGCGGAACTGCGTATGAGCAGTTATAAAAATAACCGCATCTGTTATATCCCTGAACAGGTTATCGTCAGGCATGTTGAAAGCATTCTTAATGACAAGGCTGAAGATAACAATCCGGATGCCGATGGCTACTTCCGCGAACGCATCAGTTGGGCGCTGGGTATCCTCAAAGGCTATGCGCAAGCACTGGCACCGATGCGGGATTCAGTACAAATTCATCATGATAAATTCGGAAACGGAATGTAAATCGTTTTTGTTTCTGTCAATTCAAGAACTTGTGTGTTTGGAACAGGCTTATTTATAATCGACCGCCTGGTTTTATACACGGTCGTATTATGCGTTTTTTTCTGTTTGCAGTATTGATCCTCAATGCCTGCCTTGTGCAGGCGCATCCCACGCAGGAAAGTGAGAGCCGCCTGTGTGCGCCTTTTCGTGGTGGTATCGTTGATCAAGATATCGTCAAATCCATGTTACTTGCCGCAGATGAGGGCCGCCTGTACCGTATCCACAGTGCCCGGTCCAGTGTTGGCTTTTGTGTCGATAGCGCCATAGGCCGTGTTGCTGCAGAATTCGAAGGTATCCAGGGTGGCTTTGCGTTGCGCCATGAAACCTGGGGTGATGAATCACAGATGCTGGTCATGGTCGATGCAGATACGCTCTCCATGGAAGAAACGTTTATCAAGAACATGCTCAAGAGCGAGCATTTTCTTGATACCTACATGTACCCGAAAATACTGTTTGTGAGTACGCGGCTACACTGGTTTGATGACAGGCATGCTGTTCTCGAGGGCGATCTAACCATGCACGGAGTGACACGCCCCGTTCAGTTTGATGTGACTGTGTCTGCGGTGGACAGCCGACAGCATGGTAGAAGTGTCAGGCAGGGCAGAGACGACAGAATTGTTGTTACTGCAAAAGCGTATATTCAGCGATCTGATTTTGAGATGAAGAGCCTGTCTTTTCTTGTCAGTGATACCGTTGAGCTCTGTATGCGTGTCGATGCGGTACTGCATCGAAATAAATAGATATCTCTCAAAAACTGTACACAAGCCAGGGCCGACATTTTAGTTCGCCGTCAGCTAATCATCGCCGGGCGTTTCGGTCTTCCGAAATATTCGAATATAACCGTGTTCTTAATATTTTCCTGTTTGACCTAAGTCATGCACGCTCATAATTCTGCTCGTTAGTCTTACAAAAATTGTGGTTACTAACGGGAGTAAATTATGATGTTACAAGGCGACGACAGAGTCATTTGGGGCAACCTGTTCAAGGTAATTGGCGTATTGGTTGTTGTTATGTTTGTGCTGATCGGGCTTGCTAATATGCTCACCTAGTCAGGGAGATAAATGCCTGGAGTTACAGGCGACAATTTGCACATCACGCCGTGCTATTCTTTTGCCATGGATAAAACGGCACTCATCATCACGTTTGTTATTGCAGCATCCGCTGCGCTGCTTGTTATATTGCGCCTCTACTTTGGTGGCCAGATGGAACACTGGTTTGGTTGATGTAAGGTTATCTCTGAGTACAATAGATATTCTAAGCAAGGTATTTCTGCGGGAGGTGTGTGATGAGCGCAACTGTCAGTGATGTTACTGTACACATCGATGAATCATTGAACGATCGTGAGCTTTCAAACCTGGAACTGGCTATTCGAAGCGATCATGGTGTGGTGTCTGTCGGCCACAATGACAGGGATAAGCACATTATGTTCGTGCTGTATGATCCTGAAGCTATACAGGGCAAAGATATTATTAACCGCATCTCGGATCAGGGCTTTCATGGTGAGTTGATCGGTTTTTAATCAGATATTAGATTGAATGTGTCGTGTTAACGCCCATATTCGGGCGTTTTTTGTTCTGTTCGTCTGAACGCGCTATCAGTGCTGCAGATATTCTGATAAGGTGTGCGGCCATTTTTGAGAAAAGATTAAAGAGTAGTTTTTTATGCAAATTGCAGATCAGAAGGTCGTTGTGCTTCACTACACGCTGACAGACAACGATGGAAAAGTGATAGACAAGTCTGACGACGGTAGTTTCGCCTACCTGCATGGCGCCAGGAATATTATCCCGGGCCTGGAAGATGCGTTGGCTGGCAAGGCAGCGGGTGATGAGTTGAAGGTTTCTATTCCACCCGAAGAAGGTTACGGCCAGCGCGATGAGAACATGTTGCAGGAAGTACCGAAAACCATGTTTGAAGATGATAGCCAGATTGCCGTTGGTAGTCAGTTTCACGCACAGGGTCCGGGTGGCCAGACACTGGTTGTCACCGTAATGGAAGTGAATGATGACAACGTGGTAGTCGATGGAAATCACCCACTTGCTGGCATTGAGTTGAATTTCGACGTTATGGTTGTTGAAGTGCGCGACGCGTCAGAAGAAGAACTCGAGCATGGCCATGTGCATGGCCCCGGTGGTCATCACCACTAGTATGCACAATTTGATGGAAACAACTGTTTCCGGATAAAAAACCCCGCCTGGCGGGGTTTTTTTTGGCCAGCATATTGAGACTGGTTAGCGTTTAATAAAATTGATAGCCCTGTTAATCGTGTTCTCGTCGCGTAGAACTCTACGGTGTCCCAGGCCTTGCGTTAAAACAAACTCCGCACCCGGCCAGGCCTCGGCCACAGCCTCGCCATCATGCCAGTCGATGTCTTCATCATTTTTATCGTGAATAATGAGAGCGGGGATATCAATGGATCGAACATTTTCAGTCGTCGATATACGCTGCTTCAGGCCAAGACCATACATGGTAAACAGGCGTTGTTTCATGCGCTCAATAACTCTATCTGGTATCGCAAGCGTGCGCTGAAAATTATCAAGAATAGAATCGATATTCGCAGGTGGGCAGATACAAACGGCTTTATCTGTTCTAAAGCCATACTGCATTGCATAGGCCAGCAACATACCACCAAAAGAATGCGTTATTGATGCGTGAAAACCACCATAGATTTCATCAAGTGCATGTATAACATCATAGACCTGTAATATGCTGGTCTGTTTGCCTGGTGTTTTGCCGTGTGCTGGTGCGTCATAGCTGATAACGCGATATCCATTGTTAACCAGAAGATCAACATAAGGGGCGACTTGCGTACCACGACCACTCCAGCCGTGTATAAACAATACAGGCTTACCTTCACCCCATGAATACACGGCTACATCAATGCCTGTGATATTGATCGTCGAGCACGCCGCTTTCTTCATGTATTGTTGTTCAATGGCGGGCGCATTAAATCGGTGCGTGGTAAACCACATGTTATACGCACGCATGGCAAAGAAATCAGGAAATATTGGCCCGAGCTTGCTGAATACAAACTGCATTGTGGTTAACGCGAAACCAGCGCCGGGTTTTTTCTTGTTAGCTTGAGCCATTATGGTGTTTGTTTATAATGATTATCCATTATAATTTCAGACTTTAAAAAAAGCTAAAGACAATTGCGATGATTGAGAACGAAGAACTTGAGCAGTTTTACTTTGTAGATGACTCTTTGATTCATGGTAAGGGGCTGTTTGCCAGGGTAGACATCGAGGAAGGTGAGTACCTCGGTAACTACCATGGTCCAAAAGTTTCAGAGAACGGCATGCACGTGCTTTGGGTTGAAAACGATGATGGCGAATGGGAAGGCTATGATGGCGAAAATATCCTGCGCTACCTGAATCATAGCAGCAAGCCCAATGCGGAATTCGATGGCAAGGAGCTGTATGCGGTCTGTGACATCAAAACCGGGGAAGAGATAACATTTGATTATGGCGAGGAGCCATAATTTAATCACTTTACCGGGTAAACAAGCAGTGGTGTTGCTCCTGGTTTAGTTGAAGTTAACGTTGGTCTGAATCTCGATGCCTGCCGGCATGTTTTTCGATACGGGGCAGGCTTTCATACCCGAGATGATATAGTCAATCGTCTCATCATCAAGCTCGCCAGAGGCAGCGGTTGCATCAAAATGTATCGCAACTTCCTGAAGCTGCCAGTCTTCATTGGCGCTTACCTTGATTTCGCCTCGTGCAGTTTCAAGTACCACGTTTTTATCCTTGCTCTTGTTACGCAGAAACATGTGCTGGCAGGCAAACATCGAGTATACGTAGATCAGGAAGCCCGGCGTCAGCGTGTTGAGATCGAGAGGTTGCCAGCCCTTGTCTTCCGTAATGGTTTCAACAGTTAGATTGACCGGACTGTTGTCTTCGGTTTCGTATGCGCATGAGAGGCGCATGTGGAAATTGTTATCGCTCATTATGTTGAAGTCTCTCTAATAGTGTCTTGTCGATATCAAAATCAGGGTAAGCTTCTTCCAGCTTGATCATCTCGCTAGATGCTTTCTCAGTTTCACCCTGCTCAAGCAGTTTTTCAATCCTGGTTTGCCACATCTCGGGTGTAAGTATTGCAAAAGGAGCGCTGTCGGCAGCCATTTTTTGTGGTGGCTGGTATTGAGAAGCCTCCGGCGGTGACCCCGTACTCATGTCAGTGGATTCATCGAGTACAGGCGTGCCATTCTGCCTATTATTGTTTATCAGTACGGCCGCAATTAATACTGTTGCGATGATGAGTAACAGGATGATGGTTGTATAAGTGATCGAGCGTTCAGGCTTGTGTGCAGGGTGTTGTTTATGAGGCATGGCTCTCTCGTATACTTGCCTGGTTATTCGTTGTCGAGTGACGTAATCGGTGTTTTACAGGAGCGGCAAAGATAGACTGCAGTTCCCGTCATGATCTTGTTGTGTCGAATCGTGCTGATCCGGTGTGTCTTGCAATCACATTTGTAGTCGTGTTTTTTCTGGCGTCTTACA
>JARFRD010000148.1 GCA_029287435.1 Gammaproteobacteria bacterium | reverse complement strand
ATCAGAACCTGTTCGTTAAATCGAACCTGTCTGGTGAGTTCACCGTGGTTAACCCCTACCTGATCAACGATCTTCGTGAACGTGGTATATGGGATGAAGTGATGGCCAATGACCTGAAATATTACGATGGCAGTGTACAACAGATCGACCGTGTACCAGACGATCTGAAAGCGCTGTATCAGACCGCTTTCGAACTCGATGCCCGCTGGCTGGTAGAAGCTGCATCACGCCGTCAGAAGTGGATCGACCAGGGACAGTCACTCAACCTGTACATGTCAGAGCCCAGCGGTGCCAAGCTGGATTCGCTGTACAAACTGGCGTGGGTACGCGGTCTCAAGACCACATACTACCTGCGCTCGATGGGTGCAACGCATGTTGAAAAATCCACCATGGATTCAGAACGCGCTAGCTCGCTGAATGCCGTGCAGGCAAACCAGTCAGCAGACGCTGTTGGCTCAGCCGCACCCAAGGCGTGCTCGTTACTGGATCCGGAATGCGAGGCATGCCAGTAACAATAGATCGGATTTGATACAGATGGAGCATCGATAGAAGGACCTGGGCTGTGACTATAACAATAACAACAGGGGCCTACGATGAGCGACACTGTAATCCGGGAGCCCGGGCGAACCGGGCAATGAGTCTTAAAGCTGAACTGAAACAGATTTTTTATGACCTGCCGCTTGCAAGCGAACCGAAGCGTGACGAGTTTGCACACTTCTGCAATCACCAGGGTATAAGAATCAGTTTCAGCAGGGCTCGAACAACATGGCATTCAATAGCACCATCAGCGATAAAACCCTGGTGGATGATACTTGAGCCGTTGATAACCGCTTCTGATAACGAACACAAGGTATCAGAAGCAACAGATAAAACAGAAACACAGAACACGCATAACAATAATAAAGTTGTAGAGGTAACTTGAGATGCTTAACTGGGAAGATCCACTAGCAAAGTTTAATGAACCCGCTTTCAAACCACAGAGCGAGCAAACTGATTCAACTGACCATCACCCGCATGCCGGTGATGGCCTTGTTTCAAACGAGGCACTGATGCGTACTGCAGGCGCAGCACCAAGCGTTAACCCGGTGCCAACGGCACTGGACCAGGCAGACGCAGCCACCGTACCTGCTACAGTGCAAGAAACCGAAGCACCAGCACCACAGGAGCCAGCACTGGATGAGGTATCGGAAGAAGACCTGCTGGGCACCGGTCTCGAAGACATCGAAATGGGCGCGGAACGTATCCAGGTCGACGACAAGAAGATCATCAACTGCCGTGCAGACCTGAACCAGCTCGTACCCTTCAAGTACGAATGGGCATGGCAGAAGTATCTCGATGGTTGCGCCAATCACTGGATGCCGCAGGAAATCAACATGACGGCCGACCTTGCTTTGTGGCGTGATCCGAATGGCCTGACTGAAGACGAGCGCACCATCATTAAACGCAACCTGGGCTTCTTCTCTACTGCCGATTCCCTGGTTGCCAACAACCTGGTGCTGGCTGTGTACAAGCACATCACCAATCCGGAATGTCGCCAGTACCTGCTGCGCCAGGCATTTGAAGAAGCTTTGCACACACATGCATACCAGTACTGTGTTGAATCTCTTGGCCTCGACGAAGGCGAGATCTTCAACATGTATCGCGAACTGCCTGCTGTTGCACGCAAAGCCGAATGGGCACTGCCATTCACCAAGCATCTTGCTGATCCAAACTTCCACACTGGTACTCCTGAAAAAGACCAGGAACTGCTGCGTGAATTGATTGCGTTCTACGTCATCTTCGAAGGCATCTTCTTCTATGTCGGCTTCGCCCAGATTCTTTCAATGGGTCGTCGCAACAAGATGACCGGCGTTGCTGAACAGTTCCAGTACATCCTGCGTGATGAGTCCATGCACATGAACTTTGGTATCGATGTCATCAACCAGATCAAGATCGAGAACCCTCAGCTGTGGTCCTCCGAGTTCCAGCAGGAAGCCGTTAATATGATCCGCGAAGCGGTAGAGCTGGAAACACAATATGCACGCGATACCATGCCACGCGGCGTACTCGGACTGAATGCTCCGATGTTCGAAGAATACCTGCAGTTTATTGCTAACCGCAGATGTTCACAGATCGGTTTACCTGAACAGTACCCCGGTGCCGGCAACCCTTTCCCATGGATGTCTGAAGTATTAGACCTGAAGAAAGAAAAGAACTTCTTTGAAACACGTGTTACCGAGTACCAGACAGGCGGCGCCCTGAGCTGGGACTAAACTAAAAGGAGTAAGTCAGGACAATAACAAAAACAGACCAGGAATAACGGACATAAATATAACAAGCCATGGAGGCTGGAGTGTAATTACAAGGCGGCAACCCTATGGTTGCCGCCTTTTTTACAGCAACAGATAGCATGTATGCTATTGATTGACATGATATTTATTAGAACAACCTGTCATGGAATTGATACCTGTCAATGCACTTTTATACAGGTCTGTTAATCTGACTAATAGTCAGAGATTTAAATGAAATCAGGTTTTAGAATGGACTTAGACTAAAGTCCAATAGCTTGTGTATTTGTCAATCAACACAATGGCTAACACTTACAGGACGTAAGCAAAATGTACTAAACGCATTGGCTGGCACATGTCAGAAAACTGAATGAATGATAGCGTTTTCATTCAAACGGGTTGCCAGCAATATAAACCAGAAAAGGTTTACCTAATAACAATAAAGGGCTGCCGATGAAAGTATGTGCACAGTGTAAGTTTAAAGAAGTGTGTTCAGATCTTCCGTATTTTTGTATGTTACTTCCCTACGTTTCAATTGCAGGCGTCGTTTTTATGGTCTTCTATTTCATGATGACCAGCAGTGTTTAAGTAAATACCACCAGTTACCCATTACCGATTAACCATTCCTCAAAAAAAAGCAGCTGTAAACTTCGCTGCAACGTGGTTGCAGAGCTGAGTTATAACTGACCAGAATTCGATCTTAACTCAGGTCCTTCGTAACTATTTCGATGGCTTTTGCTGCGGCAGCAAAGCCAAAACTCGCTGTGACACTCACCACCGACCCATAACCGTAATTGCAGTCCAGCGTTAAACCGGCTACACCAGGCTTACAGAATCCCGGTTTACCATTCTCATCCGGGTAACGTTGCTGTTCACTTGAGAACACACAGGGAATGCCGAAGGTACGTTTGGTGTTACGCGTGTAGCCGTATTTGAAACGTAAACGCGAACGCACCGTTGCTGCCAGTGGATCATTCCAGGTGCGAGCCAGATCTGCTACTTCTATTTTTGTCGGATCGGTAAGACCACCTGCACCACCGGTCGTCACAATGGGAATCTTGTTGCGCTTGCAACAGTAAATAATCATCGCCTTGAACTTGATGCTGTCGATGGCATCGATAACGCAATCATATCTTTTGCCATCATACTCACGTTCGAGTATTTCGCGATGGTTGTCTTCATCAACAAATGAATTAACCAGGTTACATCTACAATCGCTATTGATATCCAGCACGCGATCACGCATAACCTCGACTTTCTGTTTTCCAAGACTGGACTCCAGCGTATGAATCTGACGGTTCATGTTGCTCCTGGAGATTTCATCGCCATCGACCAGGGTCAGTTGCCCTACCCCTGTTCTTGTCAGCGCTTCAACGGCCCAGGATCCGACACCACCGATACCAATGACGCAGATATGGCTATGGCGTATGCGATCATGTACGGCCTCACCATAGACTCGGGTGAGGCTGCCAAATTTTTCCTCAAAATCACTCATTCAGTTCGTCATTAGTCATTGGTCCCTGGTTATTCGTCGAAAGACCAAAGACGAACGACCCATGACCTTTATCAGGTAGAATATTATCTTTTTTCGCCATCAGACCATTTATGTCATCAAACCCTACAACCCGCCGAGTCGGTTTCGTCAGTCTTGGCTGTCCGAAGGCTACCGTTGATTCGGAGCATATTCTCACACAGTTGCGCGCCGAAGGTTATGCGATTTCACCTAGCTATGACGAGGCTGACCTGGTTGTGATCAATACCTGTGGTTTTATTGACGATGCGGTTGAGGAATCGCTGGATGCGATCGGTGAAGCCCTCAACGAAAACGGTAAAGTGATTGTCACCGGCTGCCTTGGCGCCAAGGGCGATATCGTTGAAAGCAAATATCCGAATGTACTGGCTGTTACCGGTCCGCACGCCACGCATGAAGTGATGGATGCCATTCACGCTCATCTGCCACCCGAGCATGATCCCTTTATCGACCTTGTACCACCACAGGGTATACGCCTGACACCGAAGCATTATGCCTATCTTAAGATTTCCGAGGGCTGCAACCATCGTTGTACTTTCTGCATCATTCCTGACCTGCGTGGTGACCTGGTCAGTCGTCCGGTCGATGAAGTACTCACCGAGGCTGAACGCCTGGTTGAATCCGGCGTGAAGGAACTGCTGGTTATTTCGCAGGACACCAGCGCATATGGTGTCGACAGAAAATATAAAACCGAATTCTGGAATGGTATGCCGGTAAAAACACGTATGACAGAAATGTGTGAAGCACTGTCGACGCTCGGTGTCTGGGTACGCCTGCATTATGTTTACCCGTATCCACATGTCGATGAGGTCATCCCGATGATGGCAGAGAACAGGATTCTGCCCTACCTTGATATACCCTTTCAGCATGCCAGCCCGCGTATTCTGAAAGCAATGAAACGCCCGGCCTCAAGTGAAAACACCTTGCAGCGTATTCAATCATGGCGAGCTGCCTGCCCCGAGCTGACATTAAGAAGTACCTTTATTGTCGGTTTCCCGGGTGAAACCGAAGAGGACTTTACAGAACTGCTGGACTTCCTTGACGAAGCTCAACTTGATCGTGTTGGTTGTTTTGCTTATTCCGCAGTCGAAGGTGCCAAAGCGAATGAGCTACCCAAGCCTGTCGATGAAGACGCTAAACAGGAGCGCCTGCAGCGCTTCATGGAAAAACAGGCTGCTATCAGTGCACAGCGTCTGCAACGTAAAATCGGCACCGAGCAGATCGTACTTGTAGATGAAGTCAGTGAAGCTGGTGCCGTGGCACGTAGCACAGCTGACGCACCAGACATCGATGGGCTGGTTTACCTCGAAGGCGTAACCGGGCTGTCAATCGGAGACTTCGTTAATGTCCACATTGATCAAACCGACGATTATGATATGTGGGCATCAATGATTGAAGATTGAGACCTGTATCATTATCATTGCCGATTCGCGCTGATTTGATATGTAAAGCTGTGTGATATGACACAGTTAGCCATGCCAAAAAAGCTTAAGCATAAGAATATATAAATTTACTGATATATATCAGTAAAATAACACATTCTTCTGCTTAAACTCCGGCCTTAACCTCATACACAGGTCAACACAATGGAATCACCTCAAGGCATTATTGCTGCTTTTATCGTTGGGCTTTTCGGTACCGTACATTGCCTTGGCATGTGTGGTGGAATTATTGGCGCACTCAGCCTGAGTCTGCCAGAGCGTATCCGCATGAACCAGTTCAAGCTCACCAGTTTTGTTACTACCTATAATGTTGGCCGCATTATCAGCTACTCCATTGCCGGCATGATCGTTGGTTTCATCGGCGCAGAGGCTGCCGCCTATACCGATATGTCTGACGGCCCTTCTGTCCTCAGATACACCGGTGCTGTGATGATGATCGCTATCGGGCTATACCTCGCAGGCTGGCTACCACAGCTTGCCAACGTAGAACGCATCGGAAAACCGGTATGGAAAATACTGGAACCCATCGGCCGCAAAATGCTTCCGGTTGATAGCCTGCCCAAAGCCCTGACCTATGGCCTGATCTGGGGCTGGTTGCCTTGCGGTATGGTCTATTTCGTTTTGATCTGGGCACTGACCTCAGGCAGTGCTGCTGAAGGCGCCATGCTCATGGGCGCATTTGGTCTGGGCACATTGCCATCGCTAATAACGGCTGGCATGGCTGCTTCCTGGCTCAAACGTTTTACCCAGTCAAAACTGACACGCCAGCTGGTCGGTGCCTCGGTAATCGCCATGGCCATCTTCACCATTGTCATGCCAATGGGTGGTCACGGCATGAAAGGTCACGACCATGGGGGCATGCATAGTATGCCTGAGTCAGGTATGGAACACGTTGAACATGACCACTAATGTTACGCGCTTCAACCATTAATAATTTTGCCTCGCTGATTGGCCGTTCACCGGCCATGGAAGCAACCATTCGTACGGCACAGATTGCTGCCGCTACTGATGTTCACGTGCTTATCGAAGGCGAAACCGGTACCGGAAAGGAATTACTGGCGCGTGAGATCCAGGCCTCGAGCAGACGTGCAGACAAGCCTTTCATCATCGTCAATTGCGCTGCATTGCCGCATGAACTGGTTGAGTCTTTACTGTTTGGTCATGAGAAAGGGGCTTTTACCGGCGCCCATGAACGCAAAGACGGCTTTGTCCAAAAGGCCAATACCGGCACCCTGTTCCTCGATGAAATTGGTGAGCTGCCACTTGCCGTCCAGGCAAAACTGCTACGCTTTATCGAATACGGTGAATGCCAGCGTCTCGGTTCGGCTGAAACCGAGAAAGTGGATGTACGGATCATAGCTGCCACTAACCGTAATCTGCTCAGCCTGGTTGATAGCGGCCAATTCAGACAGGACCTGTTCTATCGCTTAAACGTCGTCCCCCTGGTTATGCCACCACTGCGCGAAAGAATTCGTGATCTGCCCGAACTGATCGAGTTCTTCCTGATCGATGCCGCAAAGCGTCATGATGCGGATGCAGTCCGATTTGCGGCTGATGCCCTGGAGCTCATGAACAAGTACCACTGGCCGGGCAATATTCGTGAACTACGCAACCTGTGTGAACACGTGAGCGCCATATCACCCGGTAAAACCATTGATGCTGAAGCCATACCGATCAAGCTGGATAAGCGCAGTGGTAAAGCCATTGAATCAACAGGTTTCGAACTTCCCAGGGAAGGCATCAATATGGAGGAGCTGGAAGTCGACCTGATTCAGCAGTCACTCGAGTACACAAACGGCAACAAGAGTGAAGCCGCACGTCTGCTGGGTATGTCGCGCGACACCTTCATGTACCGACTCAAGAAATACAAACTCTAGTCACAACCGGATCAACAGCATGTCCGACCAGGAAAAACTGAAAATACTTTTCTTATGCACGGGCAACTCATGTCGAAGCCAGATGGCAGAAGGCTGGGCCCGGCAGCTCAAATCAGACAGCATCGACGCCTACTCGGCTGGCATCGAGACTCATGGCATGAATCCTTATGCCATACGCGCCATGCAGGAAGCCGGCGTGGATATATCCAGCCAGCAAAGCACCAATGTCAGTGACTACGATAACGTGCCCTTTGACTACGTGATCACTGTTTGCGGACACGCCGATGAACACTGCCCAGTCTTCCACGGCGATACTACCGTGGTGCATAAAGGCTTTGATGATCCACCAAAGCTGGCCGCTGATGAAGAAACAGACGAAGGCAAAATGCAACACTATCGGCGGGTGCGTGACGAGATCAAGGCTTACGTGGAGACACTTCCTTATAGCTTGCATCGTGAGAACGTTTGAAATGGCTTGTTAACCGCAGAGGCGCAGAGAGCGCAGAGCTTTTTATTTTTGTGTTGTTTACTTTATTCGTCATTGCGAGGAGCCCATGTTTATTTTATGGGCGACGTGGCAATCTCCCGCATAATGTAAATGATTGCCGCGTCGCTATCGCTCCTCGCAGTGACAACTAACACAAGCAACAACAAATTAACAACTCTGCGCTCTCCGCGCCTCTGCGGTTAGAATCACCCTAAAACTGTAAGGTAATAACTGCTTGGCCACGGTGGTATGATATTTAAATGGTCTATTCAGAAATCAATCCTGATACCGGCACCGGTACTATTGTGCTGAAGCCCAACAATTCGGCCACCTGGCGTTTTAATATGATGGTGGTGGCTTCGCTTGGCATCCTCGGCCTGCTGATTTCCACTTTCTTTCTGATACAGGGGCTCTGGTTGATCATGCCATTCTCCGGGCTTGAACTTCTTGCACTAATAAGCTGTCTCTATGTTTGTGCGCGCGCGAATATAAAAGCTGAAGTAATCACCTTTACTGACGATAAAGTTGTCATAGAACAGGGACGACGGTTTGCTGAACAGTCCTGGGAATATCACCGAACATGGGCAAAGATATTTGTAAAACAGGCAAAACACGACCATCAGCCACCAACGGTGATTATTCGTTCACATGGCAGGGAAACAGAACTGGGTTCATTCCTGAACAAGGCCGACAAGGATACGCTGGTAAAAAAACTGCGCAAAATCATTTACCACTAGTTCTTCTGCATTATCTGCTGGCAATAAGCTGCTTGTTATTACTTTCTCATCCTGTTAAGGCTGAACAGGTTGTTCTTGATCAGCTGCATTTTGATCATATTAAATTCAAACGCGTTAAACCGAACACGGTTACATTTCATGACGGCACTATCTCATTTGAAGTTAATGAAACAGCTTCTTTCATGTTGCATGCGTTTGAAGATGCCAGAAGCGTATCCCGTGTTGCTTTCGACTGGAAAGCGAATGGCAAATTGAACAAACGCGATGTTGAACACGAGACTACACGCAAGGGTGATGATGCATGGTTGCGTGTCGGCCTGATCCTGAAAGGTGAACCGCAGTTGCTCGACCCGTTGGTACCATCATGGGTAAAACAGGTACGCAACACACTAAAGTATCCATCTGACGAAATGGTGTACCTGGTACCCGATGCGAGACATGCACCCGGTAAAAGCTGGCCAAGCCCGTTCAGCAAGCAGATCAGGATGATTTCCGTGGCCAGTAGCACGGAGAAAGAGAACGGCTGGCGCAGCGTCAACTATGTATCCCCGCAACCACTACAGGTTATCGGTATCTGGCTTATGGCAGATGGTGACAATACCCAATCGAGCTTTCGTTCCTCAATCAGAAAACTGCAAGTTCAATAATCTTCTTAAATTCTCTATTTATCATTAAGTTATCGATGAGACAGGGGTCACTACCGTTTAGTCCCTGGCTGTGTCATGCTTGCACCTCTGTTGTTATAGCGCCCACACCTCCATGAGCAAGCCACAGCAAAAACATGCGGAAACTGCGAGCGGAATCTCTGCCATCGCCAATCTTTCATCCGTGGTTCACACGGCCCAGGCGGAACAGGCTGAAGCTTTAAATGAGGCCCTGCTTACAGGCTACCAGGCACATCGCGATGATGCGGACACCAAACGCACACACCTGTTTCACGGGCGTTATGAAAATGTATATCTCACCTTGAAACAGGTGCCGGAACTGGGTCAGTTACTTGAACAGGCCAATGCACATGCGCAACAGGTACTTGGAATCAAGCAGGTAAAATCCGGCTGCTGGATCAATGATATGCCACCAGGTGCGGTGACCACGGCTCACAGACATGATGACGATGATGAACTGTTGTCGGGTGTTTACTACGTAAGCGTACCTGAAAACTCGGGCCAGCTTGTGCTCCACAGGGGTGAGCATAGAGACGTGATACAACCGGAGGCTGGTCTGTTCGTTTTTTTTGCACCCAACGTGGTACATGAAGTCACCGAGAACCTGAGTGATGAACACCGGATCTCGATCGGCATGAATTTCGGCAGTCTTGACGATGACGAATGAGCCGATTACTCGCTGTGGCTGGTGCCAGGGTAGTCAGCTTGAAATCGATTACCACGACAAGGAATGGGGTGTACCGCAGCATGATGACCGGGTGCTGTTTGAATTCCTGACCCTGGAAGGTGCCCAGGCCGGTCTCAGCTGGGTTACCATCCTGAAAAAACGTGAAAACTACAGCAAGCTGTTCAGCCAGTTCGATGTCGAGAAAATCGCGCGCTATGACAAGCGTAAAATTGAATCGTTATTGAAAAATCCAGGCATCGTGCGTAATCGGCTCAAGGTCGAATCGACGCGCTCCAATGCCAGGGCTTTTATCACTGTGCAAAACAACTATGGTAGTTTTGATGACTATATCTGGCAGTTTGTAGACGGCAAGCCCATCATCAACCGCTGGAAACACTGGCAGGACATTCCTGCCAGTACCGACATTTCCCATGCCATGTCAAAAGACCTGAAAAAACGCGGTTTCCGTTTCGTTGGCAGCACCATCTGTTATGCCTTTATGCAGGCCATCGGCATGGTGAATGACCACACCACCGACTGCTACCGACATCCCTCAAATTAGGCGCTAAATCGCTCTGTTGTTGGCAAATCTCGACTTACCTGCAGGGCAAACAACAGGTACAATTCACACTACGGAAACACCCAGAAAAAGATCCGGAGAGAACCGGACACCAGCGATACAACATGGGCAGTTTGGAGCTGACCACGGAAGGTAATACAAAATTTTTATTTTTCGATTATTTTAATCAGGCAATCTCAATGATTCAGTTCAAGTCAACGTATAGCCGTTCTGTGCTATCTCAGCTCCTGCTGTTAACGGTCGTTCTTATTTTTATCATCCTGATCAACCTGGATTTCATCGGCGAAATTTATTTCAAGAATCAGGCAACGAGAACAGGTTATATCGTCAACAGCAGCATTATCATCCTGTTTGGTATTGGCCTGTCGAGGATCATCGTGTTGTTATTGCGCTACGCACGCGAAGAGGCCGCACTGGCGAAATTCATCCGAAATGTCGAAAACGAGATGCCTCGCCCAACGGACAATATCAGCAAGAACTCCATTATTACTCGCCGCTACACATCGGTACTCACGATCAGCAAACACAATGTTGCCGTTAATCACAGCGCGCTGGCCTCCACCTTACTGGCCACCGAAAGCACTCGGCTGAGTCTGCCCAAATTTATCAGTAATATTCTGATTCTGACCGGTGTGTTTGGCACCATCGTCTCGCTATCGATCGCCTTGCTTGGCGCCTCCAACATCATCGACTCAGCCGATGGTCTCGGTAACATGGGTATGGTCATTCACGGTATGTCGACAGCACTGTCGACAACTACAACCGCAATTGTCTGCTATCTGTTCTTCGGATACTTCTACCTGAAGATTACGGATGTGCAGACGCAACTGCTGAGTGGTGTCGAGCAGGCAACAGCACTGTACATCATGCCTCGCTTTACCTACCAGACCGACAGCATGCTGCACGAAGTCGGCAACCTTGTACGCGCCCTGCGCGAAGCTGCTGAGCGCATGGGTCAGGTTGAAGTCGACTTCGCCGAAGCAGGCCAGCACATGAATAATATGCTTGGTACCTATGCTGACCAGGTTGGTAATCTCAGCGACAGTATTAATGAAATTAAATCATTGCTTCGCCTTGGCTTCAGACTTCCTGAGTAACGACCGTGAATGACGATTTTATCGACCTGCGCAGCGGCAATTTAAGCAGCGAAAGTTTCTGGCCATCTTTTACTGACATCATGACCGTAGTTGTGATGATCTTCCTGATCACCTCGGTGGTACTCATGGTGCGCAACTGGGAGCTGATCGACCAGCTACGACACAGCTTATATGCTGAACAACAAGCAGCAGAACGCATTCGCTCGACCACACAGGAGAATGCCACACTGGAAGAGCAACTTGCACAAATGCAGCACGAACTTTCCGTATTACGCATGCAGTTGATGCAAGCCAGTGAAGATAACCAGATGTTGAACAACACCCTGGCCGACAAGGAGCAACAACTGATCGTTATCATGTCTGACAACAAAAAGCTCGAGGGTGCACTATCCAACACCGAGCAGGAACTCAACAAGCTAGGCAGCGAACTGCAACAGGTCGTTATCGACATGGACAAGTTGCAAAACAGCTACAACGAGCAAAGCACCAAGCTGAAAACAGCAGAAGACAAGCTGATTATCCTGTCTGAAGAAAAAGAAGCGCAAACCAGGCAACTGGTTTCACTGGAAACCGATTACAGCAGCCTCAAGGTCAAATACGACAAGCTGGTCAAGCCCGCGCGTACCGCCAAAGGCAAATATGTCGTGAGTGTGAACTACCAGAAGATCAAGGGTAAAGACAGACTTCGCTTCAAGGATGCCGGAGACGATGAATTCAGCGTGATCACCATGAAACAGCTACATAGCAAACTGGCAGAACTGAAGAAAAAGCACAAAAACAAGCTGTATATCAAGATAATTATTCCTGATGATAGCGGGCTTTCCTATAGTGAAGCCTGGGAGTTTATGAAAGGCCTGCTGTATAAATACGATTACTACTACACATCCTGATTTCCTCCAGAAAATCTGATTCAAATATACAAAACCGGGGCACATGCCCCGGTTTTGCTTTACGGATATTTCAGTCTGATTTGTAAACATCAGAATGTTACCTATACTGTTGTTTAAAATACAAAAAATACATATACGCTGGGGAGGATACCAGCCACGAGTCGTATACATAGAGATAAGGACTTATGGCAGTTTCAATAAAAACTAAAACAGTGCCTCGACTGGCAACCACATCACTGGTAATCGCATTGCTATGGTCACAGGCATGCATTGCCGCTGAAAAGATGTACCCCCTGATTAGCTATAAGTGTGATGCTGACGCCGATATCATTGAAATCACCAACTCGTTATTAAAGAACGGCCAGGGAGCGAATTTCAAATACTCTGATGAAGATGGTACTTACTCCCCATGGGACATGGTCGAGATCGCACAGAAATCGGATGCCACGCGCATTATACGCACCAACAAGATAACCAGGGTGTGCAACCTCAGCAGTGGCGATTATACGATTGAGATCGAACCCCAGGTTTTCAATAAAGATTTAAACGGGCGTTGCGGTGCATCCATTTCCGGCGCAGTCACCATTCTGCACGACGGGATTGAACTGCTGGAACGCACGGCATTTGAAGATTACTGCCACGGCAATGCTCCGATCATTACGCGCATCACCGTGTTCGGCAAAACCATCGAGTACAAAATCAAGCGTATTGCCAAGTATAAATTCTACTAGCAAATACCCGCATGCACGTTCAATCAGCTGCAGGTGTGAACTCAAATTCCGTAAAAAGTCGGCCTACTGACCATACATCAAGATCGGCATAGCCCGCGCCAGTCTTTACTGAGGCTGCAGCCTCAGCAGGCTTGATTGATTTGAGCTTGAGCAAGGTAGCCGGATAAAACACTTCAACCCGCACTCGCATTGGATAAAAGCCATCCAGAAACTGGCGCATGAAAGGACCATTCTTCAGGTAATAGCGGCGCTCGGCTTTGACCAGGGCGCGTGTTTCAGCAGTAACACATAATTTCGAATCCTGCCCGACATGTTCCAGTTGTACTGTATGCCCCTCGACCCAGGCCCTGCTAATGTTGCGCACAGACTCGATCTTCAGCTTTCGTGTACGCTGCCTGTTGTACACGACCTGCAATGAGGGTACCCGGTCCAGACCTGTGTGACACTGGTACAAAAGCACCCAGCCAGTCGCCAGGCTGTTGCCTGAAACAAACAGGCGATTATGATGGTAGTGCACCGGCTCTTTGGGTGGCTCATCGAGTAGCTGCAGTTCACCCTCATTGACCTCCAGCGAACGTTCCTCGAGTTCCATTTCTCTGAAAGCCTGCTCTTCCCATGCCATATCCGTGGTTTCGTCAGCGGCAAATACACAAAAAGGCAGGCATAGCCACAACGACATAAATAAAACAGCATTTTGGCGAAGTATTTGGCGATGATGTCTTGATGAAAGGCCCGTGCTCACGTTATTCTTAGCCCTCCTTTCCTTCATTCTAAAAATAAAGAGAACACAGATGAAAAAACTGCTTCTACCGCTAGTTACCTTGTTTTTTGTGCTGTGCATGAATACATCATATGCATATACAGATTATTCTCAACGTTATGCTGACCGCAGTGATCCCGCCGTTGAGTTACAGAGAACCGTGGCCGAGCTTGAGAAATTCAACCAGAGTGCTGACGCTGCTCACCCCGGTATGCTCAAAGCATTCCTGGAAAAGAAGGTTTTCCCCCACTTTGACTTCGACTCCATGTCTCGCTGGATTACCGGCCCTTATGCTCGCTACATGAGCCCTGAGGATAAAAAAGAATTTCAGGCTGCTCTGCGAGAAACATTCCTGTCGGCACTGGTCAGGCACCTCGGCGGCTTTGATTCAGGCAGCACCGAGTTGCGATTCCACCGTACCCAGTACCGTGCAAATAATGAAGCCATTGTGCGAGTCTCTGTATATCGCCAACAAAAACGTCCGGCACGTCTAGAATTCGGCATGGAGAATACGGCTGGTAAATGGCGCATCGTTGATGTCAAAGCCAATGGCACCAGCGCTGTTCTGTACTACCGCCAGCATTTCATCGCCAAGCTCCGTAGCTATAGTGAGCAACAACAGTCCAGAAGCAGCCAGGCACCACGCTAAACGATTCAAGTTCTGAACAATCAAAGCACCCGGTGGTCATAATGACTCCCGGGTGCTTTAGTTTTTTAAGATGCAGGATAAAGACACAGAAAATCCACAGGAAAAGCCGTCCTCGCGGCCTGCCAGATCAAGGCGGGTTAATCCACTCCTGCTAATTGCCATTCTTTTTATTGCCCTGGTGATATATAACCGCAAGCCTGACATCCCGCATATATATTGCAACGATGAAATACTCAGCACAGAGCCCGAGGTCATTGTGCTGGGAACCTGGTGGTGCCCCTCCTGCTATCAGGCACGTCGCTACCTGTCTGAGAACCAGGTCAGCTACTGCGAGTACGATATCGAGCGCTCTGCTGAAGGCGAAAAGTTATTCAACGAGGTCAACGGCAGGGTGATACCGGTATTACTCGTTGGTGACTACATGATGAGCGGTTTTGATGAACAACGCTTTGAACAGGTACTGGCCAGGGCCAGGGGCGAATCATGATCGTAAGAATACGCCAGTTCTTCGAACAACATATCATCACCATTGAAACAGATACTGATGATAGGCTGGAGCAGCGTCTGCAACAGGCCTGCGCCGCACTGATGATTGAGGTTATCTATGCCGACCACAAGGTTGAAGCCGAAGAGCTGGATGCTCTACGACGCGTCATTCAGTACAGTTTCGGCCTGAGCCTGGTCGAGACCGATGAGCTGATTGAACTCGCTGACCAGGAAAGGCGGGAAGCAACGGATTATTTCCAGTTTACTGCCTTGATCAACGAGCATTATTCCCAGCAGCAAAAACGCGAGCTGGTTACGCGTTTATGGCAACTGGCTTTTGCTAATGACAATGTACACAAGCTTGAAGAGCACCTGATCCGGCGACTGGCTGATCTGTTGCATGTGCCGCATACCGCATTCATGCAGAGCAAACACCAGGCCATGACCGATAACACTTAGTGCAGGCTACCATCTGCACCCCACATCCGGGCCCAACTACATCTGGTACTTCCCGGATAACAACGAGATGTTCGTCTTACGCACCAGGTGTCGATAGTTGATAGCACCCAATGTAACATATGCGATATCTCTCAAGAACTAGCGGTACACACTATGCGCCTGTTACACACCATGATCCGAGTCGGTGACCTCGATAAATCAATCAATTTTTATACCGATATTCTCGGTATGAAATTGCTACGAAAAAAAGACTACCCTGATGGCAAGTTCACTCTGGCTTTTGTCGGTTATGGCGATGAAAAAAACAACTCGGTCATCGAACTAACCCATAACTGGGACACCGATAGCTATGATCTCGGCAGCGGCTTTGGTCATCTGGCCATCGAAGTTGATGATGTCTACGCAGCCGCCGAAAAGATACGTGCCCAGGGCGGTAAAATTATCCGTGAACCCGGGCCGATGAATGCCGGTACCACCATCATTGCATTTGTGCAGGATCCGGATGGTTACGAGATAGAATTGCTCGCGCCTAAACCTGCCGCATAACCGCTCGCCGAATACACGTTCATGAAACCCGAAATCATTGAGTCGGCACAGGCGCTCGAACACCTGTGTGATGAGCTGTCGCAGCAGGAATTTATTGCGGTTGACACCGAATTTGCACGTGAAACCACGTACTATCCCCATCTCGGCCTGGTGCAGCTCGCAAGCAACGGCCGCATTGCCTGTGTCGATCCGCTGGCGTTCGATGCACGCCCACAACTAACCGCACTCATGCAGAACCGCTCGGTGACCAAGATATTCCATGCCTGCCTGCAGGACCTCGAAGTTCTCGAACTTACACTGGGGGTATTACCCTGTCCGCTATTCGATACGCAACTCGCCCATGCATTAATGAATGAAGACCATCAGATCAGCTATGCAAGACTGGTCACGGCGGAACTCGATATTCATTTACCCAAGACCGAAACGCGAACCAACTGGCTGAAGCGACCGCTGTCACCGGCACAGCTGGAATATGCAGCTGATGACGTGCGCTACCTGCTCGATATTCAGCGCAAACAGCAGGCAGAACTGCAGGAACTCGATCGTGATGCCTGGCTGCAGGATGAATGCACAAAGCTGTGTTCGCGCTCTTTCGTCAACCAGGTCGATTACACGGAGATCTGGACGCGTGTCAAAGGCAAGGAACGGCTTCGTCCACATGAACTGGTGGTATTACAGGAAGCCGCCATCTGGCGTGAACAACAGGCCATCAACAATGACCGACCACGCAGAAGAATACTCAAAGATGACCTCATGATAGAAATTGCTGTACGTCAGCCTAACAACAGTACCGAGCTTGCACGCATTGGCAATATCAACCGGATACTGGAACCGGCGGCAATCGATTCACTCGCCGAAGCGATCAATTCTGCCCACGACAAACCAGAATCAGCATGGCCATCAAACAGGCGAAGACAACTCAGCGAAGGGCAAAACAAAGCGCTTACCGCAGTCCTGGCACACATTAAATCAACCGCAAACAGGCTGGGTATTTCTCAGGGCATGTTATGTAATCGAAAGAATGCCGAGAAACTGGTTCTCGGCAATCGCGACCTGCCCGTGTTATCAGGCTGGCGACTGGAATACATTGGGTCTGACCTGTTGCAACTCGTTGACCAGACCAGCAACTGAAGTTGCTTTTGCACGCAGAAAATCATGAAATACTTATATACTTCAACAGCTTGCACTGCACAGACGGTGTGTACCAATACACCTGAATAGTGTTACCCTATTAACAGTTAAAATAATATCTAATGTTGGAGATGCATATGATCCGTAAAAATTACGCACTTAAGCTGCGTTTACTGGTAAATAGCCTGTTCCTTCTCGCCCTGCTTGGTTTCGGCACAAGTGCCGTTGCAGAAAATTCGAGAGTATTCGGTGACTATGTTGTTCATTACAACGCATTCAGAAGCGATGTACTGTCACCGGAAATCGCTAAAGCTTACGAACTGACACGACGCAACAATCGTATTATTATCAATATCACAGTCCTTAAGAAAGTACTCGGTACAACAGGAAAACCCGTACCTGCCACCGTTGCAGGACATGCAAGCAACCTGACCGGTCAGCTGAAACAACTGGAGTTTCGTGAAATCAAGGATGACACGGCAATTTACTATATTGCCGAACTCAAAGTCAGCGACGGTGAATTCCTCAAGTTCAAGCTCAACATCACACCCGACGGTGAAGAAGGCCCTGCCCGTCTGCAGTTCAACAAACGCTTCTTTACCTACTAATCCGGGTAATCTTGCATCTAATGCAGTGTTGAGTCCGTAGTGGATGATGCTTCGGGCTCAACACGATCAAAATCACTGATACGGGTTTCCACAACCTGGCGTCCCAGCAGGACCAGGTAGCCAAAGCGCCGGTCGCCGAATCCATATTCAGCACCGCCGCCGCGGCTGTATTCAAAGCTGTAAAGGCGGCAAATCTGGATTCCCCCGCTGTGACGACGCAGCCAGGTACGCTGCCTCGAAACCGTCATATCCAGTAACTGGTAACCGGATGACCGGCATAGCGCGCGTGCGCTCTGAATCGCTGTTTCATTCGAGCGCTGGGTATCCCACCAGTACCAGATAAGGCCCGACAATCCGACAATTAACAGAACGCCCTCAAGCATGTCTCACCTTCGACCAAAAGCCAGATACCATCGTAATCCAATTTCCTATAAAATCAGCGCTTTTTATGTGTAAGTACAATGCTCGCCGACAATAAAGCCAAGAAAAGCAACACCACAGAGAGTGAACAAGCAGTAATGACACGCCAGAATTCTTATACCTATGATGAATTAATCAACTGCGGACACGGCGAGCTATTTGGCCCTGGAAATGCCCAACTTCCACTGCCGAACATGCTTATGCTGGACCGTATCACCAGTATCACCGATGATAGCGGAGATTACAGCAAGGGCGAAATTCTTGCTGAACTGGATATCAAGCCAGAGCTCTGGTTCTTCGACTGCCATTTCGAAAATGATCCCGTGATGCCGGGCTGCCTCGGTCTCGACGCCATGTGGCAGCTGGTTGGATTCTACCTCGGCTGGCTGGGTTACCCGGGGCGCGGCCGTGCGCTGGGTGTGGGTGAGGTCAAATTTACCGGTCAGATTCTGCCAACTGCCAGCAAGGTCAGTTATCGAATTCATATCAGGCGCGTGATTGCACGTGATCTGGTGCTGGGTATTGCTGACGGTGAAGTCGCCGTTGACGACCGCGTCATCTATACTGCCAAAAACCTTCGCGTAGGCCTGTTTACATCGACTGAAAATTTCTAGAGATAATTATGAAACGAGTTGTTATTACCGGTTACGGCATAGTTTCCTGTCTTGGCAATGACAGTAATGCCGTTCTTGATTCACTGAAAAACGGAAAATCAGGTATTAGTTTCCAGCAAGAGTATGTCGATATGGGCATGCGCAGCTATATCGCGGGCAGCATCGATATCAACATTGATGAACTGATCGACCGCAAGGTACGCCGCTTCATGGGGAACTCGGCAGCTTACTCCTATATTTCCATGCAACAGGCGATTGATCATTCCGGCCTGAGTGCAGACCAGGTTTCCAATCCACGTACCGGTATCATCATTGGTTCAGGCGGCGGTTCTTCAGCCAACCAGGTTGAGGCGGCTGACATTCTGCGTAACAAGGGCCTGCGCCGGGTTGGCCCCTACATGGTGCCACGTACCATGGCGAGCACCACGTCTGCCTGCCTGGCAACACCGTTCAAGATCAAGGGCGTGAACTATTCAATCAGTTCAGCCTGCGCCACCAGTACACACTGTATCGGCAATGCCTACGAACTGATCCAGATGGGTAAACAAGATGTCGTTTTTGCCGGCGGCGGTGAAGAAGAACACTGGTCACTGAGCATGATGTTCGACGCCATGGGTGCACTATCGACCAAGTACAACGAAACGCCTGAAAAAGCATCGCGAACTTATGATGCAGACCGTGACGGCTTCGTCATTGCCGGTGGCGGCGGTGTCGTCGTTGTCGAAGAACTCGAACACGCGCTCAATCGCGGCGCCAACATCATTGCCGAGATTGTCGGCTATGGCGCGACCTCAGACGGCTATGACATGGTTGCACCTTCAGGCGAAGGCGCCGTACGTTGCATGAAGATGGCGCTCGAAACCGTTGAAGCACCGCTGGACTACATCAATACACACGGCACCAGCACACCGGTTGGTGACACACGTGAACTCGAAGCCATCAAGGAAACCTTCGGTGATAACGTGCCGCCGATCAGCTCCTCAAAATCCCTGGCCGGGCATTCACTCGGGGCTTCCGGCGTACAGGAATCTATTTACAGCCTGCTGATGATGGAGAATAACTTTATCCAGGCTTCAGCAAACATCGAGAATATCGATGAAGCTGCAGCAGACATGCCGATCGTGACCGAACGTCGCGATAACGCCAACCTGAACACCATCATGTCGAATAACTTCGGCTTTGGTGGCACCAACGCGTGCCTGGTATTCCAGCGTTATAGCGGCTAAGTCGCTGTTTTAACCAGCCCCAATCGCCGCAAAATCCCTGAGCAAGTGCTACACTCTCTGTAGCACTACGCCTATGAGCGGCCTATAAGCGGAAGAGGGAGTCATGTATAAAAAAATAATTCTAATAACCGGGCTGGTTCTACCTTCACTAGCTGTAGCCAGTGATCGTCCTTCGATGGAAGACAGTGGTTCCGACAGACCTGGCGCAACCACCCAGAGTGTACACTCAGTTCCTGGGGCACATACACCAGAAGCAGTTGAAGCGACAGACCAGGAAGTACAAGTTAGCGGCGATGCGCTGGAGATGCAGCCAGGCGAAACCATTGCCATAAGACCGCTGGATTTCCCGCGACGTGGTATGACCATGGACAAGGTAAAGAATGAACTGGGCCAACCTGTCGAGATATCACCCACTGTTGGTGAGCCTCCGATTACCAGCTGGACATACCCTGATCGCGTGGTTTTCTTTGAACACTCCAACGTCATACACGTGGTAGAAAAACGCTGAGCGCGATTGATCTAGCCGACGGCACTACACCACTACAGCAAATCCATTCACGCCTGCTCACTGAAGCAGGCGTTGAACTTTTTATCAAGCGTGAAGATCTTTTTGATACTCATATCGGTGGCAACAAGTGGCGCAAACTGAAATACAACCTGATACAGGCGCGAACTGAGCACCAACACACCCTGCTCACCTTTGGCGGCGCCTGGTCAAACCATATCTACGCTACAGCAGCAGCCGGTAAACGTTTTGGTTTCAATACCATCGGCATCATCCGCGGTGAGTCCTCTGCCCGGGACAATCCAACACTACAGTTCGCACAAGCATACGGTATGCAACTCGTATTCGTCGCCCGGGAAACCTACCGCAATAAAACATCAGCCGAATTCATTCAGCAATTGCATAAACAATATGGCGATTTCTACCTCGTGCCCGAGGGTGGCAGTAACCTGCTTGCATTGAAAGGCTGTGCGGAAATCGTTACTGATATCGATCGCGACTTTGATGTCATTGCATCAGCCTGTGGCACCGGCGCAACACTGGCAGGCATGATCACCGCACTCAATCCCGAACAACAGGCTATCGGATTTGCGGTACTCAAGGGCGCTGATTTTCTAACTACGGATGTGAAACGTCTGTTAAAGGATTTTGGTGCTGGTGATAAAACAAACTGGCACATCGAAACCAGCTATCATTTCGGTGGTTATGCCAAAGTAAAACCCGAGCTTGTCGATTTCATCGTTGAATTCAAGCGCTCACAGGGCATAACACTGGATGCCGTTTATACCGGCAAGTTATTCTATGGCCTGTATGACCTGGTTGAACAAGGCAGATTTGAGAAAGGCACACGTATCATTGCGATCCATAGCGGTGGACTACAGGGTAATGCCGGCTTTGCGGAACTCGTGACCCGGTTACAGTCACTCGAACAATGATTCTTCGACTGCTTCGAGCTCTTGCTGACTTTTTTGCTGCTCTACCGCCTCACGATGTTATTGTGTAGTTTCCCGAAACTCGATCAGCAGTTCACCAGCTATCGCTTCAAATTCCTCGAACTCGGCTTTCATACTTTCATCCAGGATGGTTTCGTCTACGCGCGCACCATCGAAGCGAAGCATCTTGTTTGCCTGCAGGGTAAAGCTGGATTTGTATTCAACGAACGCATCCTGCATGTGTTGCCTGTAATCGTCAAACTCTCGACCCATGGCATCCTGTTGCGCCTGCGTCTGTTGTTTGAATGCCTCGAATTCGTCGATTTCCTGTGCACGATGAATCTCAAACGCGGGGCCCGGTGAATCGATTTGTAACAGACCTTCCTCGAGTGCCACACCCTGGCCGTCAGCATTGTCGTAAACAATAAATGTCGTACCCCGTATGCCAAGAGTCGCAAAGCTGGAGTTCACACGGCGCGGCTCTCCGAATATCTTTTTGAAAGTGAAATAAATCCTGCCGCCGAGATGAGAATACCAGCCGGTTTTCTCCACCTGTAGACTGCTCTTTTCATTGAGCACAGATAGCGCACCATCGTTAAACCTGACAACAGCAGAGCCGCCTTCAGCCGTCACGATCGTATCCATTTCCCTGACAAGGAACTTTGATTCCTCTGGCATATGATGCCTGCCTTTTTCATCAACAATATGCACCTCGCCACTGACTTTTAAAACCTTGCCACGAAACTCATCCGCACTGATATCCAGTGTTATAAACAACAGGAGGAATGGTGCAATAAAGGTAAACAGCCTGTTTTGTATGCGCGGCATTTGCCCTGTCCGATATTGGGTATAAATAACAATTATAAAGGATACGAGGTCGAACAGGACTTGATACAGTTCACATAATCGACCTGTTCGTCGGACACGAGTAGTCGACAAACGGATCAGCAGGTAAATCGGCTCACCGAGCGATTCAGCTGAATGCCCACAAACAGCCACTAACGGTCGTTGACATTTAGTATATTGAATTGAGCTTAGCGACTTATCATACCTGCTTTGGCCTGCACCAGCTTGCCATCACGATAATCTGCTAATGCCTGGTTTATTTCGTCTCGAGTGTTCATCACAAATGGACCGTATTGCACAACAGGCTCACCGATAGTGCTTCCTGTCACAAGCAGGAAACGTGCTGCATCACTGCCGCCTGTTACACTGACTTGCTCACCATTACTCAGCACCGCCAGTTGCTGTTCTTTCAGTGCGTCGCCACCAACTGTCATGGAACCCTCGACAAGGTAGATGAAAGCAGTGTCGTTTTCCGTCACAGTATGCACAAACTGCACACCCGCCTCTAACGAAACATCGAGAAAATGAAAGTTGGTGTTTGGATCGGTGACCGGACCTAGTTGGCCATTAAAATCGCCAGCAACTATTCGCACAGTAGCGCCTTCGTTATTAACCTCGGGAATTGTCTGCGGTCGAATATCCTGATACTCGGGTGCAGTCATTTTCTGTGCTGCAGGCAGATTGATCCAGAGTTGAAAGCCGCGCATACGCCCACTTTCCTGCTGTGGCATTTCTGAATGAATCACGCCACTGCCTGCTTTCATCCATTGCGCGCCACCGGGTCCCAGGTCACCACTGTTGCCCATGCTGTCATTGTGGCGCATGTGACCATCAATCATGTAAGTGAAGGTATTGAAGCCGCGGTGCGGATGGTCCGGAAAACCGGCGATATAGTCATCGGGGTTATAAGTACTGAACTGGTCCAGCATCAAAAACGGATCAAGATTTTTACGCGCTGGTGTACCAATAGAACGAAACACATTCACACCAGCGCCTTCTGTCACCTCGAGCGCGGGTATGATTTGTATAATTTTGCGGTTACTCATGGCATCACCTTCTCTGGTTTCAAGTCTGCATTACCCTGGAATGAATCCCGGTTGTGAGCAGTTGTAAAATCAATGTCAGGCCCTGTTGGTACAATACCGGTGGGATTGATCATCTTGTGACTACCGTAATAATGCTTTTTGATGTGATCCATGTTTACGGTTTCGGCGACACCTCTAACTTGATACAGATCCCGTGTATAAGCCCAAAGGTTTGGATAGTCGCTCAGGCGCTGGCGATTGCATTTGAAATGACCATGGTATACAGGATCGAAGCGTAACAAGGTAGGAAACAGTCGCCAGTCAGCCTCGGTAACCTGGTCACTGACCAGGTAGCGCTGCCTTGATAAGCGTTCTTCCAACTCGTCCAACGTATCAAAAAGTTCATTATGGGCTTTCTCATATGCTGTTTGCGTGGTGGCAAAGCCGGTGCGATAAACGCCATTGTTAACGTTCTCATAAACAACTGTATTGATGGTATCGATAGCACTGCGCAAATCTTCAGGGTAGAAATCGACGTCAGTTCGACCCCATTGATTAAATGCGCTGTTAAGCATACGAATAATCTCGGATGACTCGTTATTAACGATTGTCTTT
>JARFRD010000111.1 GCA_029287435.1 Gammaproteobacteria bacterium | reverse complement strand
CGCCGTTGCGCGCGAACGCCACTTTGGCAAAGCGGCTAAAGCCTGCCATGTAAGCCAGCCTACACTCAGCGTTGCGATCAAGAAGCTCGAGGATGAACTTGGTGTTTCTATATTCGAACGCGGCAGCAGCGATATCTCCTTATCACCCGTCGGCGAACGCGTGGTGCAACAGGCGCAGCAGGCGCTGGAAGCTGCCGATAACGTCAAGCAGGTTGCACTACAGGGTAAAAACCAACTGGCTGGCCCGTTACGTGTCGGCGCAATCTACACCATTGGGCCTTACCTGTATCCCGAACTCATCCCGATATTGCGAAAAGCAGCACCAGAGATGCCACTGGTTGTTGAAGAAAACTACACCACGGTGCTCACCGAAAAACTGAAACAGGGTGAACTCGATGTCATCATCATCGCCCTGCCCTATGCCGAGCAGGGTATTGTTACCCAGCCTTTATACAAGGAACCCTTTGTTGTGCTGTTGCCGACATCACACCCGTTAACGGCGCGTAAAACTATTTCTTCCAAACAGCTGCAGGATGAAAACGTGCTGCTACTTGGCAAGGGCCATTGCTTTCGTGATCATGTACTCGAAGCCTGCCCGGCCTGTGTTCCCAAACCGGGACTCGAAGGTGACCTTGCCCACACCATTGAAGGCAGTTCGCTGGAAACTATTCGTCATATGGTTGTTTCGGGACTCGGCATTACCGTACTGCCATGCACGGCTGCTGGCGCACACAGTTACTCACAACGTCTGCTGTCGATTCGACGCTTTGCCAACCCGGTTCCAACACGCACGGTAGCGCTTGCCTGGCGAGTTTCCTTCCCGCGACCCAAAGTTATCGATGTCATCAGTAAATCTATTCGTGCCTGTAACCTGAGCTGCGTCAAAGCTGCGCGAAAAAACTAACAATCATCAGGGTGCGCAATTGGCGGTCTATTTGATATATATCAATGCGTCCGCAGAGAGGCAGGAGTAGTTTATATTTCCGTAAGGGGCTCTGCTTTTACTCACGGCCATGGGTATGTATTTGCCTCTTACTCCAATTCTCGGATTGGTTGTGTCACGCTGGCGGTACGGTCTCCCCGTACCGCCTTTTTTATTTACGCCGCACTCCATGAAATTCAAAAAAACCGGTTGACAGGCTCCTGTAATCACGCGAGCATGACCCCATGTTCATGACAAAACACGCCAACCTGATTCGACGCATGTCTGTGCTGCTATGGCAGCATTGTCAGTGGCCTGTTATACGTCTGAAAACCTGATCCAACTGTTATACCCTGTTTTCCAAAGGCCGCTGATTAAAACCAGCGGCCTTTTTTGTTGCGTTTTTTCAATCCATTTAGACCCAACCAGAGGAGGTAAAACCAGTGTCTATACCCGCAGCATACCTGACAGTCATTGTTATCTGGAGCACGACACCACTGGCGATCCAGTGGAGCAGTGTTGGCGTTGGCTACGAATTTGGCATCGCTATGCGCATGCTGATCGGCCTGTTTGCCTTGCTGCTTATTGTTCGCCTGCGCGGGCTGCCATTGCCCTGGAACAAGCATGCACGCCAGGTATACCTGGTAAGCGGGTTATCCATCTTTATTGCGATGAGCGCGGTCTACTGGTCGGCGCAATTTATTCCTTCAGGCTGGATCTCTGTCATATTCGGCCTGGCACCGATCATCACCAGCATTTTCGCAACACTGATACTGCGTGAAAACAACCTGACTGCTGCGCGACTAACCGGCATGTTGCTCGGACTCATGGGACTCGCGATTGTGTTTGCAGAAGGCTTTTCACTCGCTGGCATAGCCGCACTCGGTGTTATTGGTGTCACCATCAGCACAATTGCACATTCACTCGGTGCCGTGTTGCTGCAGAAACTGAAAACCACGATACCCGCAATATCGATAACCACAGGCAGCCTGGTCGTAGCGACACCATTGTTCATGTTAAATTTTGCGATCAACCAGCCATGGCCCGCAGATATCGGCATTAAAACTGCGTTGTCGATCAGCTACCTGGCATTGCTGGGCACAGCAGTCGGCTTTCCTCTGTATTTTTATTTACTCAAGCGTCTGAATGCTGAACGGGTTGCGTTGATTGCGCTGATCACACCGGTCACGGCACTGCTGGTTGGCGCCGTGTTCAATAATGAAGCAATCGGATTGCGTGTCTGGGCAGGAACGGTATTGATTATTGCTGGACTTGCGATTTATGAATATGGCAAGCATTTGCCATTAGCACGCAGGTGGCAAAAACGCTGGAATCAGCGTCCACTCTGACGTCTGACTGATTACAACGTACTGAACAGTGTGTCTTGAACGGGGCTAGTCAATCTCACCCTGTTTGAGGCGCACTGTTACAGACTTTATTAACTGCTGGACATGATCCGCATTGGCGCCAAAATCAACACTGCCAATACGCGAGGAAGAAGTAATTTCAAGCGCAGTATTGGTTATGCCCTCGCGACAACCCTGGGGGCTCAACTCTACCTTGACATCATCCTTGAATAACAGGAAATGGGTTTCAACCATCAGCTCCAGCGTCCAGTCGACATCATTCGTATCCAGCACTGACCAGCCGAGCCCAATAGCCGAATCCACAACCGCCAGGTAAAGCGCATCCGGCGTCACCGGAAAAACCGGCGTAGTCAGTTCAGCAAAGTTGTGTTCTGGTTTGGTTTGCGCCGTGTTTTTAGTGAGGTACACAGCGAGCCGTTTTGAGAATCCAGGTGGATCGAATAAAACGGCGTTATTCTTGAACAGTGTCAGCGCAATAATAAGGGCGATAAAAACCAGGATTGAAAATACAACAGTAAGAATCTTCATCAACTATCCGGTTGTTGTTTAGTTGCATCATAACAGCTTGTTCGACGACGAGTATTTTTTCATGGATTTCCTTTGTGCATTTTTCCGAAAAATCGCTTATTTCGTTCTTTGAAAGGAAACGCCTAACACAGCATTGTTAAATTATTGTGAAGCCCTGCGCATTAAACCCATATATCGTAATTAAAATTTTTTATATAGGTAATTTCTTATGTTCTAAAGCAGTTTTCCCGGGTGTTTTTAACCACTTGAAAACCTTTGTCTTTTCCAATTTTATCCACAGTTTTTTAGACGCTTCTCCACTATTATATACACAAGATATTGTGCTTGACTTAGGGTGAAACCACACTCTATAGTACCCCCCATAATAACAACGACAAGCCAGCCCCTGGCACTACTGAATGGATAAGGTATGCAACTAAATACACCAGAACAACAACCCCAAAACACATCAACAACCACAGACAACCAAACAGCTACAGATACAGGCAACATCGCGGTCACCGCCCCGGGACGCTTCCGGGTCATTCGCCGAAACGGCAAAGTAACCGCCTACGATCGTGAAAAAATCGCGATTGCCATGACCAAGGCCTTCCTCGCCGTCGAAGGCGGCAATGCCGCGGCCTCCAGCCGAATCCACGAGATCGTGGGCGACCTCGCAGAGCAGGTTGAATACGCACTGACTCGTCGCATTCCTGATGGCGGTACCTTCCATATCGAGGATATCCAGGACCAGGTCGAGCTTGCACTGATGCGTTCCGGCAACCAGCGAGTGGCACGCTCTTACGTGATCTACCGCGAAGAACATGCTCGTGCCCGCCAGGAGGAAACTGTTGATACTGCGGTTGTTGCAGAAACAGCTGAAGACACCATTAATGTCACCCTGTCAGACGGCAGCATTCAGCCACTGGATATGCCACGTCTGCAGAAGATCGTGAACGAAGCCTGTGAAGGACTTAAAGACGTCGATCCAGCAGCCATTCTGGAAGACACCCAGCGCAACCTGTTCGAAGGCGTGCCGGAGAAAGATGTTTCCCGTATGCTGGTAATGAGCGCACGCACCTTGATCGAAAAGCAGCCTGATTACTGCTACACCGCAGCACGCCTGTTGCTCGATGACATGCGCACCGAGGCACTGACTTTCGTTTACAACGGCCCAACGCACGCAACGCAGAGTGAAATTCACAGCCTGTATGCAGATTACTTCGACAAGTACATCAAGCGCGCCGTCGACCTGGAACTGCTGGATGCGCGCCTGCTGGAATACGACCTGAATCACCTTGGTAAACAACTGCTGGCTGAACGTGACCACCAGTTCACCTATCTTGGCCTGCAGACCCTGTATGACCGTTACTTCATACACTCCAGCGACATTCGTTTCGAGCTGCCGCAGGCTTTTTTCATGCGCGTTGCCATGGGCCTGGCTATCAACGAAGTCAACCGTGAAGAACGCGCCATCGAGTTCTACAAGCTGCTGTCGTCGTTCGACTTCATGAGTTCGACGCCTACGCTGTTCAACTCGGGCACGCTGCGCCCGCAGCTCTCCAGCTGCTACCTGACCACCGTGCCGGATCACCTCGATGGTATTTTCAGTTCGATCAAGGATGATGCGCTGCTGTCGAAATATGCCGGCGGCCTGGGCAACGACTGGACGCGGGTGCGCGGCATGGGCGCCCATATCTAGGGTTCATACGGCAAGTCGCAGGGCGTCGGTCC
>JARFRD010000070.1 GCA_029287435.1 Gammaproteobacteria bacterium | reverse complement strand
CTTGTTTACGTTTAATGCTTTCATCACTTATACCCCTGGTTATCTGTATTTGCGTTCGTTAATCTGTACATAAGCCTGCTATTTGAATCCCGTTACTCAACCCGTTTCACCGGCGGCGGTTCCCAGCTGCCATCAAGTATCGATGGTTGCTCTTTCGATGGGCCATAAACGCGCAGTACCAGTTTGAATTCACCGCGCGGTGCCGGCAGCCAGTTCGTTTCCTTGTCCTTACCCGGCGAGTCAGCCTGCAGGTACAGGGTAACCGAGCCATCCAGATTGGTGATGAAGGTATCATCCTGGCTCACGTTGTAGCGGTTGATTTCATTCGGCACGAAGAACAGATCCTTGTCGTACATGGTCAACGACCAGAAACCATCAACCGGTGGCAGCTGGTCCTTGTCGAAATGCATTATGTATTTGTATTTTGAGCCGTCGTAGGCATTACCGTCCGCATCTTTCATCGAGATTGGATACACCGCATCTTCCGCGCGATTCCAGCCCGGACCAAGCAGGTTGCCCATGCCGCGTAATTCGTAATTGGTGCCCCAGTTACCCACGCCTTCGGTAAAGTACAGCCAGCCGTTGGTTGTTGGCTGTTGCTTCATCAGCATCGCCATCTTCAGCAAGCTGATCTTGGGTACGAGCTTGATCAGCTTCTTGTCCAGTGAAGCCAGTTTGCTGGTATCAAAACCCTGATCCTCAACACTGCCTATCCCCTGCGTGAAGTGCGGTCGCGCATGTACATCCGGCTGTGTTCCAAGTTCGCCCTGAGCTAGTGCAGGGATTGACTCAACGGCCTGAGCATCCAGTTCTTGCAGCGCTGACGCGTCAAAATCCTCGCCTGGTACCAGCCCTATTCTGGCGAGTTTCTCAACCATTGCCGCGTCCTCAGGTTTTGGTGGGTTGGTTTTGAGCAGACGCGCAAGGTAATTGAAATAGGTGTAGACATCCATGCTGTTGATCTGCGCACGCGTCGCGGTTTTCATATCAAAATCCGGATCGACTGTAGCTGCAGGTGGCGTGTAGGCTTTGCCGTATGCACTCAGTGGTAGCAGTTCGAACTGATCCTGTATGTCATTCACGATTTTGTAGTCCTCGGGCGTGCCGGTACTGTAAATGCGTCCGAGCAGCCAGACGATCGCGGTTGTGGATTTGACCTCCTCAACGCCTTCGGGGAGCGTACCGGACCAGCCCGGCCCGGTAATAGCCAGGGTACGCGCATCACTGCCGTCATTAATCGAACTGATGACCTTTATGACTTCGGAGAAACCGTCCAGCAGAGGCACGATATAGTAGCGATCCTTGATCTCGGGGATGGTGAGTATCAGTGGCTCCTTATAAACATCGAGCCAGGCGATGGTGTAGAGCGTATCCGCATTGGGTGCAGCGCAACAATGATTGTCGATGGGCAGGTAAGTGCGCATCTTGATCATCTGGTTCATTGGCGCATGCTGTTCATCCGGTGTTTCAACATTAGTCTGCTGCTTGCGCGCCATATCGAAAGTAACCAGCGGGTAGCCGAAGATATAGGCATCGACAGCATCCCTCACTGCACCCTCTGTATGCAACGACGGGGCACGATTCACAACCAGGGCACCAATAATAGCAATGACAATGAGTACCAGGAGCGTGAGTGTAATTCCTTTAAGCGAGATTATTTTCATAGTCATTTAGCCCCAATTGTTAATTTAAATAATAATCCAATATTGTGTTTTCGATATTGCTAGAATGCGACAACAGACTGACATTTTCAGACAGCGTTAGAATTTTATATTGACACAAATCAGGAAAGCCGAAGTTAATAAAACTCATGCATCGGAGCATGCTGTGGTTCGTGCGGGCCCTTTGATGGGACTCATTACTATCTTACGCGAACACGGTATTGAACCTGATCCCATTCTGGAAGGTTTTGGCTTCAAATTGAGCCATTTCCAGAATCCAGACTACGAACTTCCTTTCATTCCTACCAGTCGCTTTATTGCTCGCTGTGTTGAAGTAACGGAATGTGAACACCTTGGATTGTTGAACGGGATGCGCGCAGATCCCTCAAGTATCGGCATAGCCGGATTCATGCTGCGTACTGCACGTGATGTTTATACTGCGTTGCATGCCCTGCAACGCCATTTAGACTTGCACGATACGGGCGGCACAGTCACCCTGGTCACAGACGGTAAATACTCATCCCTGGGTTATGCGGTACATGTGCCGGGTGTAAACGCACTCGATCAGATCTACGACCAGTCGGTTACTATTGCCTGCAAAATAATGCGTTCACTCTGCGGAGAAGACTGGAATCCAACCGAGGTATTGTTATCGCGGCCAACGCCAGATAACACTGCGCCCTACAAGCGTTTTTTTAAAGCACCGATCCGCTTCAATACAGCCGAGAGTGCGATAGTATTTCCAACTCGCTGGCTGAAACACAAGTTACCAACGGAAGATCCCCTGCTGTACGAATACCTCGAGCAAAAAGCACAGGAGCTGCATCAGAACCAGGCACAGGACCTGGTCGCGCAGCTACACCAATTTGTACGCAACACACTCATTACACATGAATGCACGGCCGGCGCAGCTGCTAAACACATCGGCATTCATGAGCGCACCCTTAACCGACGACTGCATGAACTAGGAACCACGTTTCGTGATGAGCTAAATCAAGTGCGTTACGCGCTGGCAAGAAGTTTTCTTGCTAACAGCAAGGCAACCAATGCCGAAATTGCTTTAGCGCTCGGTTATACAGATGCAACCACGTTTAACCGTTCGTTCAGGCGCTGGTCAGGAATGACGCCAGTGCAATGGCGCAACAAGCACGATAAAACATAACGCTAGACCTAAACCATCTACCTATTACATCAGATGTAACAGCTTTGGTTTGAACCATAAAAAAGGCTTGCAACAATGCAAGCCTTTCTTGTTTCTACTTGTATTGTTCGATTAAAAATACAATGTTCCAAACACCGTGTAACCAGCGTATGTATCTGTCACAGAACCACGCCAGTCTTCATCATCCACATCCGCATTAATACCTATTCTTGCAAATCCAGCACCAAGTGCGAAATGCTCAAAAAGCTTGTACTCGGTATTCAATTCATAGTTAAGTAATGCACCTCTTACCTTATCTTCAATATCGACAAAAAATGCTTCTGACACATAGTTAATTTTCCACTTGGGAGTAATAGCATAACCCATGCGTAGACCAAACACCGGTAAAGGCACGGTTACACCGGCCGATTCAGCCTTGGTGCCCGCGGTATTTTCAAATTGAAGATCGTAAGAGGTGACATTCAGCCCTGCAGTTACACCGAGTTCAACCTTGGGTGAATGATAGAAAGAATATTGATAACCCAACCTGTAAAGAGTGTACTTGATATCGGATTTAATAGTTTCACCAGAATAGGTTTCATCACCAATTACTAATGGAGGATCAATGGCAATGGTTCTTTCACCTTTGCGATCGATACTGAAAGCGGTAAAGTCGATACGATGCCTGGGGTTAAAGCGGTAATAGGCATCGATTCTGGGTATATTATCACCATCTTCCCCACCAAGGTCCTTCTGATAATCAATGGTAGTACCCAGACCACCCACATCCGAGTTAATACTGACCTTGGTTTTTGAGTTATCGATAATATATGCACCTAAACGGAGCATATATTTATCAGGAAACGCATAGACTTGATTCTCATCTGCTCTGGCACTTTCAATTCCAGAGAATGAAATAACCGAGGCAGCTACCATTGTTATTACTGGCACTACCAATTTGTTTGAAATTGCCATTTTTTTATCCTCAGTAAATTTTTTTACCCTTTCTACCACAGTCACCAATAGAAAAGGAAGATATAGGTCAACTAATCCGGGATACGCACCAGGGTCATCCGCCTCTTTCTAGCAAAACGACCATCACGGAAGCCGCAAATCCCAGCACGGTGAAAATACCTGCCAGTTTACCGCCATGCTCATAGGCTTCGGGCATCATGGTATTAGCCAGCATCATCAGTATCGCACCGGCCGCAAAGGCCTCGATCAGGGCAACCCAGAATGGGGATGCATCCCCTACCAGCGCATAACCAATTGGCGCAGCGGCAGCACAAGTGAGCCCAATCAAGAGCCAGAGCAGCAGTATCTTTTGCGCACTCCAGCCACCGGCCTTCATTCCCGTAGTACTCGCCACGGCTTCTGGCAGGTTAGAGATAAAGACGGCAACCAGTATAGCGATACTTACGCTGCCGTCTTTGAGTACACTCAGGCCAATCACCGTTGTCTCGGGTATACCATCCAGTACGATAGCGAGAACGATGGGTACAATCAGCCTGGATTGGAGTGACCCCTCGATAGCCTTACGATTGCTAGCGCCTGCTTTACTGATCCACATATCAGCAAAATAGAACGTGAAAGCGCCAGCGAATATACCAAGCCCTACAGCACCTGTTTTATAGGCGAGCCTGACAGCATCGAGGACTAATTCGTAAGAAACTGCTGAGATCAGCACACCGGCACCGAAGGCCATCACGATGCCAAGCATACGTTTACCAATTGGCATCCAAATGCCAATTATCCCGCCAATCAGCAGTGAAGAGCTGGCAATCAGGCCAAATATGAATGTTTCCAGCATTATTATTTACGGATAATCTGAGCGTAGAGCGCCATAATCGTACATTTTTGTGCAAATTCGGTTGATATATATCAACGAACAGCATCAAGTATTAGAGCCACTTCATACTTTAAATAAAATGAATAATTATCAGGATTTCTTAGTAATATTCACGCATATGAAATTTTCGTTGCATCGATACGCCGCCATCATCCTGGCATGCAGCCTGATTGCCACCAATATCTCGGCTGACACCGATGATGTAGTCTCTCGCCTTTCGTTTTCTATCAGCGGTGGGGCCAGCAAAGGTGCGTATGAAGCTGGTCTTAACTGGGCCTTCGTTAAAGCCGTGCGCAATTCTCCTGAATTCCTCAACATCACGGGTGCTCAACTTTACCCGTTCGACGTGGGAAGTATCACGGGCGCCTCAGCAGGTGGTATTAATACAATCCTTTCAGGGCTGTCGTGGTGTAGCCTCCCGGAAGATAAAGGTGGAATTAACAACAGCATCGATGACAATGTATTTCGGGATATCTGGCTCAATATTGACATCAATACATTACTCCCCGAACACGCTGACTCGGAAATCTACCGGCCCGATGATGCCGTCTTTTCCCGCAATGATTTCTATAGTTATGCAAAAGAACTACGTGATAAATGGAACCGGCCCAGTTTTCGTAAAGACTGTCGAGTTCCGATGGCTGTCACGGTTACTCGCATCGACCCTGAAATATTAACCGTTGGTAAAGTCGAGGTACAGAACCAGCGCTTTTACATTCCGTTTGAGTTAAGAGTAACGGATGAGAACAACATCAAGTTCTTCTTCGATCCCGAGGACTATCCAAGAGTTGAAGATCCGGCAATGATTTTGATGCCGCGCGAGCACAGTGCACCTGCCTTGTCTATTGACGATGAACGCATGATAGAAGTCGTCGCAACCACCAGTGCTTTTCCCATGGCCTTTGGTCGCAAGCGTCTGCAGTACTGCAAACTCTCGCTCAAGGCAGCGAATACAGAAAAGAAACAAGAAGCGCCGGTAAAGAGAAACACGCAGCTGATTTGCCCGTACGGCTATGAACTTGGCGAAGCCGAATTTGCTGACGGCGGCTTGTTCGATAATCTGCCTATAGGCGTTGCACGCATCCTGGCTGAAGAGAATGCTCGATTTAAAGATGAAAAGCTCCCGATAACCTACATCTATATCGATCCCGACCGCAAACGCTATCAAATACCCGAAATCGATAAGGGTTTGGCATGTGACAGTGACAATCCACCTGAAGCCTGTCGCACGATGGTATTTAATGCAGCTGCCGAAAGCAAGTTACTCCTGGGGTTTTTGGGTACCGCACGGCGATATGAACTGTATCGCGAACTGACCAGCGACGACTGGCAACTCAACCTGTCGGAAATCAGTTACAAGTTTGCCGATTTCATACAGAAACTCGATAGCAAACCCGAATGCCAGGATAAATTCCCGATCTACAATCAACAACTCGAATGTGCAGAAGTTTTGTCACGCGCCGGTGAATTACTTGAAATAGCCTACGACCGTACAAAACCTGTGATCAAAGACCCCTATTCTGTCGAGCGTTTACGCGATAAGGGAATCATTGACCAATGTGAAATATTGCATAATTCAATGAATTCACAAAAGTACACCGCATGTACTTTCGATATTGCTGAATTTCGTGAGCAACTTGCAAACGCCATGCGCGCCATTTCCAAAAAGTTAAAGGTTACAGAATGGAAGATTTATAACGATATTGAAAGATCCAGAGAATCGATGCGTAATGACCGAATGTTACGCGTTTCAAGCCGTGGTGCTCCAATCACCGGAACACTACTGGGAGATTTTGGCTCGTTCCTCGAATACAAGTTTCGTGAGTATGATTACTACGTCGGCATCTATGATGGCATTGTAATGATTGCCTTCAATATGTGTAATCTTCATTTCTCTTCTGCACATCAGTCAAAAGAATTGTTTGAGTGCATCGACACAATGAGTCAACAGATGTATCCGATTCTGGGCGTAGACAAAGATCCTAAAGCCAGGTACGTATTCGCCAGGCTCGCGCAACGTGAGTTTGGTCAACATAATGCACTGCGATTCGCTTACGAACCCATGCCTGATATCGACAATGATATGCACATTATTCATAATGCTCTTGAAGAATCGCTGTCTACTGGAGAAACAACAAAAACATTCTTTCAACATCTAAAAGTCGAAGGATTCACCCCCACACCCGAGAAAGGCGCGGCTGACTCCCGGCGGAAAATAACACTCAGACAGGAAGAGAAACCGCTACTGGAGCAAATCATTGATGATCCGGACACATGGGCTCACGAACTAACCCGTCGTTTTACAACACGTCTGGTTTATCTCGAAACCGAAACCAACAAGATTTATAAACAGCGTGAGCCTGATCCATCTAAACAACAATCAGCTAATACTGCACTGATGGGATCCACGGCTTTCGTGTTACAAAGTGGTACGTACAGGTATCCCGCATCTACTTTTTCACCCTCGACTGCACCCGACAACTGGTTCTGGCGAAACGTTATACCCTATGAGCTGGCCTTTGACCTTTCTGAAGGTGATTTGCTACTGACCTGGCAGCCCACCTGGTCACTTTCGAAAAAAGACCTGGCAGTCATTCGCGGTAGTATTGGTTTTCCGGGTGGTTTGCTCAGCTCAAGTGCGGACACGGTGCGTGAAAACTATTTTGCGCTGGGTCTGGGATATACACGAAGAACCTCTTCAGCGATGATATCCAGTTTCGGCATTACACCTACCTGGTATCACTCCTTTAAAGATCCTGTCGTAATCGACCAGGACACGATAGGTGGCGACATTCATGTCAGCTTTTTCAAAGATCGCTTACGTGTTGGCTTAGGCACGCGCGACCTGGATAATGTCAAAGACACCTGGTTCCTGAGTGTAGGGATCACCGATATCCCGGGTATGGTGTACTGGTTAACCCGTTAAACCCGGATCACTCTAGGAAGCAGTTTTAAGAACGAGTTGCACAATACCGATGACGGCCAACACAAACACGATGGCGAAGAATATACCGCCAATAATGAAATGAGAAAACTTGCCGTGTTCGAAATCACGCGTACGGTTTTTTTCTGACTGAACACCAAAAGCACCCGCGAACAGGCTGGCAATAAAGCTCAGTGGCGTGATACCATTTTTTTTATTTTCTTCATTGTCGCTCATGTCTCCGGACTCTCGGCCTTATCCTTCAATTGAATTTAAAATGCATCTAACAACCTGGCGCATACTAGCTGAGGCCAGTATTTGTTTCAACGCACTGTCGCTGTAATTGAAGCCTAGATATCCAGCTGTTTCAGATAGTCACGGAATGGACCTGCAAGCTCTTCGTGCTCAAGTGCCAGCTCCACCGTCGCCTGCAGGTAGCCAAGCTTGCTACCACAGTCGTAACGTTTGCCTTTGAAACTGTAACCGTAAACCTGCTCCTGGGTGCGTAAAGCCGCAATACCATCCGTGAGCTGGATTTCGCCACCGGCACCACGTTCGGTCTTTTTCAATTTCTCGAAAATAGCGGGTGTCAGGATATAGCGCCCGACCACGGCCTGGTCCGATGGTGACTCTGCGGGTGAAGGTTTTTCGACGATCTCATCGACCCGTGCGAGTCCGGGCTCGACTTCCGGACCGGCAATCATGCCGTATTTGTGACTTTCCTCGATATCCACTGTCTGGGTACCGATAATCGAGGCCTGGTACTTGTCAAACACTCCGACCATTTGTTTCACACAACTTTCTTCCTCGTTGTGAATCAGGTCGTCAGGCAGAATCACTGCGAACGGCTCATCACCAACAGCGGCTTCGGCGCACAATACAGCATGCCCCAGGCCCAGCGCCTCCGGTTGTCGAATAAACACGCAATCGATGCCATCGGGCACGACTTCCTGAACCACTTTCAACAGCTTGTCCTTGCCGCGCAGCTGTAACTCGTTTTCGAGCTCATAGGCCTTGTCGAAATGATCGATGATGGAGTTTTTGGTACGCCCTACAATGAATACCAGTTTGGTAATGCCGGCTTCCAGCGCCTCCTCGGCACCGTACTGAATTAACGGCTTGTCAACAATGGTGAGCATCTCCTTGGCGACAGATTTTGTGGCTGGCAGAAAGCGTGTTCCGAGGCCCGCAACCGGGAATACAGCTGTTTTTACGGATGACATATTTATCCCTTGATTTGAATCACAATCCACATATTTTAGCGCATTCAAAGGCCCGATGCGTTTACAGCTATGTTAATATTTCGGCCTTTATTGGCTACTCATTTTTCATCATGACTTACGTTGTTGTAGAGAACTGTATCAAGTGCAAATACACGGACTGCGTTGATGTTTGCCCAGTCGACTGTTTCCACGAAGGCCCTAATTTTCTAGTAATCGACCCTGATGAATGTATTGATTGCACCCTGTGCGAACCGGAGTGTCCCGCGGAAGCCATATTTGCCGAGGATGACGTACCCGAGGGCCAGGAACATTTCATCGAACTGAACGCCGAGCTCACAGCCGACTGGCCCGTGATCAATGTCAGCAAAGAGCCTTTGCCCGATGCCGAAGAATGGGATGGCGTCGAAGACAAACTTCAGTACCTGGAACGTTAACCACCCTTAATGCCGATGTCTGTCGATATTCTGGTCGCAGAGTATGATGACATCCTCGAAAAATGCGTACAGGCCATACTCGAACACCACCAGGCTGAATTGCCTGACCTGAGTTCAGTTTGTGTCATCCTTCCCAACACTTCCCTGTCACAGGATTTCAGACGCAGCCTGCTGAATCAGCTGCCAGGCAATGGTGGCGTGCTGCCGCCCTTTACCGGCACGCTCAATGACTGGGTCAGCGCCAACATCACCCTGCCTGATCCGAGCACAACCATTATCAGCGACCAGTCACGTCACCTGCTACTGGCCAACGAACTGCAGCAGCACCCCGACATCTTTCACGACGAAAACAAGTGGCATGTCAGTTCTGCCCTGTTACGACTGTTTGACCAACTCGCGCTAAACGACATTCACGCACTGGCACAATCACGCGAGGACTGGATCAGCAGCCTTGAACAGGCCTATAACTGCGATGCCGATAACCAGCATCTGCAAAAAGAAGCCAGCCTGGTACACAAACTTTGGCAGGCATGGCAACAGCAACTGTCAGCAAACAATCAGCTCGACGCAACCACTGCCTATATTGAGCGCCTGAAACAGCTGCCCGACTATGCACGTCAGCATCACTTTTATATTGTTGCTCCCGGTCACCTGCCGGGTTGTGAACAGAATGCGATCGACTTATTAAAGACTAAAAACCGGTGCACCATCCTCAACTACGAAGATCTACCACAGAGCGCTGTACCAGAAGATACTGAAAAACGGGCAAAGCATCGCTTCAGCCAATTTATTCACGCCGTCTATGAATTCGATTCTGCGCCGATCAAACAACGCGCCGAAGCTATGCACGAACAACAGCCACTCGACTCTGCGCTATCCATATTCTACGCCACTGACGCGGAAACCGAGGCACGCGCGGTCGAACTGCAAACACGTTTGTGGTTGCTCGAAGGCTATAGAAATATCGGTATTGTTTCTGAAGACAGGAAACTGTCACGTCGCGTGCGTGCCTTGCTCGAGCGCTCTGATATTTACCTTGAAGACCGCGCAGGCTGGTCATTATCAACAACCAGTGCCGCCGCGGTACTCGAACGCTGGCTTGAATGTATCGAAGAAGATTTCGATTATCGCCCCATGCTGGACTTGCTCAAGTCAAAGTTCTATCGATCTGCACTCGAGCATGATGACCAGCTCCAGTCGGTGTATCGCTTTGAACACGATCTCATACTTCATGAAAATATCGGACAAAACATTTCACGCTACCGTGAGCATTTGAATTATCGCCTTAAACGTTTAACGCACTGGCCAGCTGATACCTATAACCAGGTACTGGAAATACTCGCACAACTGGAGAAGGCCTCACACTACCTGCTGCAACTCTACCGCTCGGAGAAACCGATAGCGCTGGACAAGTTTCTGTTACGCCTGACAGCAAGCCTGGAACAGCTCGGTATTCTTGCAAATTACAAAGAAGATGCCGCGGGCAGACGTATCCTGCAGGCACTGGAATCCATGCAAACAGGCCTGGCGCACATTACGCCGAGTATGAAATGGAGCGATTTCAGAACCTGGTTGAGCATGACGCTGGAAAACACCCTGTTCAGTCCACAAACAGAAACTTCACCCGTTAAATTAATGAGCCTCGACCAGGCACAATGCCAGTGTTTCGATGCATTGATCATTGCCGCGGCTGATAGACAGCACCTGCCGGGCAAACCCGAGTCATCACCCTTTTTCAACCAGTCCGTGCGCAAATCCCTCGGCCTGCAAGACTGGACGGACAAACGTGCACAACGGCTGCAGCACTTTAAACAGCTACTCATCGCATCGAGCCCGGCATTGATTACCTGTAAAAAAGAAGACAATGGCGAACCCATTCCCCTTTCTCCATGGATCGAATCACTGCAGAATTTTACCCTGTTGTCGAAGCATGCCTCACTGGAAAACACCCGGCTGCAGCAATTGCTCAACGAGGACACCTCGGTATTCATCTGTGACATCGAAGAGTTACCCGATATCCCCGCGCGCCCCATGCCTTCACTACCCGCTGAAGCTGTACCAGATAAGATGTCTGCCAGCGCCCATCAGCGCATTATCGACTGCCCTTATAAATACTTCGCAGCAGATGCGCTGGAATTGTCTGCAGCAGAAGAGATTCGCGAGGAACTGCAGAAATCCGATTATGGCAATCGCATTCACCTGATCCTGAATGCTTTCCACACACAGGTCGGCAAATTACCCGTACCTTTCCAGCAAACTCTGACCAGTGCCAACAGAACAGAGGCGATTGAACACCTGGCGCAGCTTTCTGAAACAGTATTCAAACAGGACCTTGAAAACAACAACCTGCATCGCAGCTGGCTGTTCCGCTGGAAACAACATATACCTGCTTATATCGACTGGCAGATACAACAACAGCAGCAATGGAAAGTTGCTGAAACTGAAAAAGCCTGTGAAACGCTACTGGAATCCGCCAGGCTAAAACTGTACGGCCGCCTGGACCGCATAGACCAGGCAAACGACGACAGTGAAAAGCTGGCCATTATCGATTATAAAACCGGCGCTACCGCAAAACAGGAAGATGTTGATAGCGGCGAAGATGTACAGCTGGCAACCTATGCCCTGCTTGCCGACAAGGCACATGCTGTGCAATACCTCTCGGTCGATGACAGCAAACCCGCAGTGAAAGTTAAATCCGGAATCGAGGCAGATGCACTCGAGACATTAACTGATGAGGTAAAACAGCGCCTGGTTTCAATTGTGAATATGGAGCGCGAAGGCAACAAGCTGCCCGCATGGGGCGACTCAAGAACCTGCAGTTACTGTGAATTCAGTGGCGTCTGTCGCAGAAAAGTCTGGGATAATCATTAACCCAAAAAAAAACCCGCTGAATAATTCAGCGGGTTCCTGAACCAGCTATTACACTAACGCTTATTCAACAGCGTAAAGCGCACCATCAACACTGGTGAAAAACAGCGTTCCATCTTTTAATGTTGGTGATGAATAAACCTTGTTCTCGGTACGATACTTCCAGCGTTCAGTGCCGCGGTTGGCATCGAGTGCATATATGTAGGTATCAGTACTGCCGATATAAATCGTGTCGGAAGCGACGATGGGTGATGAGAACACCGGACCTTCAGTCCTGAATTCCCACTGGCGTGATCCGTTGCCCGTATCAAAAGAGTAAACATAACCATCTTTACTACCAATGATCACGCTATCACCGTCAACTGCGGGTGAAGAAAGCACAGCACCGGCAGTTTTCTTCTTCCACATTTCCTGGCCGGTTTTGATATTAATGGCATGTACATATTTGCTGTCACTACCGACGTATACTTTTTCACCATCAACTGCCGGTGAAGAGTGTATCTTGTTGCGTGCATTAAATCGCCAGAACTCCTGACCCGTCTTGATATCAACAGCATAGAGCATGCCTTTCATGGTACCGAAGAAAGCATGCTTGCCATAAACAGCAGGTGAGCTATAAACCCCACCTTCAGCATTGAAGCGCCACAGTTCATATCCGTTGGTAGCATCAACAGCATAAAAATTACCGTCTTCACTGCCGAAATAAACAACACCGTCTAACACAACCGGTGAAGATGACACCGGACCATCGGTACGGAATTTCCACTGCGTCGACTGGGTTTCCAGGTCAAAGGCATACAGGTGATTATCCCAACTACCAACATAAACAACGCCATCCACTACAGCCGGTGTTGATTCGACGTTACCCTCGGTACGGTACTTCCATTTTTCCAGTCCGGTGTTGATATCCACTGCATACAGGTAACCGTCTTTTGAACCCAGCAACACTTCCTGATCAAGCGCTACAGGAGATGAGTATGCCTTGTCTCCTGCTCTGAACTTCCATTTCAGTTTTGTCAGTTCTTTTGGCCCGGAGCCCTCAGCCATACCCGTGTGAGCGGGGTCGCCACGGTACATGGCCTTGTTGCCACCACAGGACGTTAACGAAAATGAGAGAACGGCAATACCAGCCAGTAGCAGGTGTCTTTGAGACATAATTAACTCCTAAAAAACTTTATAGTCTTTATTATCCGGATCGCTGTTTGCATTCGATGGTTTTAACCGGGTGTTTACAAGCCGATGTTTATAAACAAGTTCATGCCACTTCATTTGATTCTGGTAGCCCGACCATGAATGGCAGTATCGAATGCTTCAGTCGCCTGAAATTTATTTATTTGAATGTTTCAGAGAATAGCTCACCAGAGCAAAAACGCTATTATTTCAGGCTTTTTTACCCGGATTTTGGGTGATCCGGTATCTAAACGAGGCCTGCTGTATTGCCCGTGTGACAGAGCAGTTCATAGGATATGGTGCCGGCATGCTGTGCAACCTCGTCAACATGGAGTTCGTTACCCCATAATTGAACCGGATCACCTGCCTGCACCGAGACGCCCTGCCTATCTTTACCACGCAGATCAACGCAAATACTGTCCATGGATACCCTGCCCACGACAGGACAGATTTGATCACCGACCAGCACCGGTGTGCCTGTAGCTGCATGTCGCGGATAACCGTCGCCATAACCCACGGCTACAACACCGACCGGCATGGTTTCAGGACAGCGCCAGGTACTACCATAACCAATCGCTTCACCCTTCTGTATCTGCTGCACCGAGATCAGGCTTGAGGTCAAAGTCATCACGGGCTTCAGGTCGAGCTCGCCTGCGCTCTTGTCCAACAACGGCGAGGAACCGTACAGCATAATGCCCGGCCTCACCCAGTCCATATGGCTTGATGGTAATGCCACAATGGCCGCCGAGTTGGCCATACTACGCTCTGCACGATATGCAGAAGTTACATTAATAAATGACTCTATCTGACTGTTATTTAGAGTATTTTCAGGATCATCTGCATTCGCAAAGTGGCTCATGAAACGAATCGTGCGGACCGTGCCAGCTGCATTCAGCTGATCATAAACACGCGCTGCATCTTCAGCCTGTATGCCCAGACGATGCATGCCGGTATCGAGCTTGATCCAGACGTCCAGCGGTTTCGTCGTGGCGCAGGCCAGCATTTCTGCCTGCCATGGCTGATGGATGACTGGCTGCAGTTCATGATCAACACAGGTCTGTAATTCATCCGGCGTGTTAAAGCCCTGCAGTACAATTAGCGGCCGGGTCACGCCTGCCCTGCGTAGCTCAACAGCCTCGGCAACAACCACCAGTGCAAACGCATCAGCGTCTTCCAGGTGTTGCGCTGCCGTGATCACACCGTGGCCATAAGCATTCGCCTTGATCACCGCCATGATTCTGCTGTTGGGTGCAGACGCGCGGACACGAGAAAGATTATGCGTTAACGCAGAACCGTCGATATTGATTTGGGCTAAACGCATGGACTGACGCGATGGCGCCTGCATCATGCAGAAGGATCACTCATGTACATTTCGGGAATGTAATTCTCGAACTTGGTGTACTTGCCAAGGAAGGTCAGCACGGATTTGCCGATTGGACCATTACGCTGCTTGGCCACAATGATTTCCGCCATGCCCTTGTCCGGGCTGTCTTCGTTATAGACTTCATCACGGTAGATAAACACGATCAGGTCGGCATCCTGCTCGATCGCACCGGATTCACGCAGGTCCGACATGATCGGACGCTTGTCCGGCCGCTGCTCCAGCGAACGGTTCAGCTGGGACAAAGCAATCACGGGCACATCGAGTTCTTTCGCCATGGCTTTGAGGCCACGTGAAATTTCGGAGATCTCTGTCGCCCGGTTCTCACCGCCGCCCGGTGTCTGCATCAGCTGCAGGTAATCGATAACGACCAGGCCGAGACCATGTTTGCGTTTCAGGCGGCGCGCACGAGCACGCACTTCATTCGGTGATAACGCCGGCGTATCGTCGATGAACAACTTGGCTTCCGACAACATATGCACTGCGGAGGTAATACGCGGCCAGTCTTCATCGGTCAGCTGACCGGTTCGAATGTGGTGCTGATCGATGCGTCCCAGTGAAGAAATCATACGCATGGCGAGTTGTTCGCCCGGCATTTCCATACTGAATACCGCGACCGGCGTTTTATGGCCGATGGCAGCATTCTCGGCGATATTCATCGAGAACGTGGTTTTACCCATCGAGGGGCGCCCGGCAACAATAATCAACTCACCGCCATGCAGACCCGTGGTGGCTTCGTCGAACTTGTCGAAACCTGTGGGCACGCCGGTGATATTGCCTTCTGACTGGAACAGGTAATCGATCTGTTCAACCGTCTTGGTCAACAGGTCCTTGATGTCCTGGAAGCCACCGCGTCCACGACTGTCCTGCTCGGCGATTTCGTAGACGCGCTTCTCGGCGTTATCGAGCAACTCGCGACTTTCACGCCCTGCCGGTGAATAGCCGTCCTGCGCGATGTCGGTACCAACGGCGATCAGCTGTCGTAATACCGAACGCTCACGTACGATGTCTGCATAGGCGACGATATTGGCGGCTGTCGGTGTTTCTTTCGCCAGGCGCCCAAGGTAAGCAAGGCCGCCGGCCTCTTCGAGGGCACCGGCATTATCCAGCGCCTCAGACAGGGTGACTGCATCGAACGGTTGTGATTTTTCCTCGAGTGCGCGGATCGCATCAAAGATCAGGCGATGGTCGTTGCGGTAGAAATCGACGGTATTGATGCGGTCCGCTATCTGCTCCCAGGCACGGTTATCGAGCAGCAGGCCACCGATAACGGCCTGTTCCGCCTCCACAGAATGCGGCGGAATGCGAAGGTTGTCCGTAGGGACTGAAGCTGGGAATTGGGCTGTATCAGGCATGCGTCAGTTAATTATTTTTGTAACACAAGAATTACACGGGCAGGCACTTTAGGCAAGCCCGGATTATTTTAAATCGGGAAATAAAAAACGGCTTTTGACAACTCAAAAGCCGTTGCTAAAACATTGGCGATACAGACGACCATCCTGCCGCGGCAGGACAGCCATAAGTCGCTGTTTTTTAGTCTTCTTCGCCGATGACTGTGACTTTGATTGTGGCGTCAACCTGGGCATGCAGGTGAACCACGATATCGTACTCACCAGCCGTACGAATCGGACCTTCAGGCATACGAACTTCGCTCTTCTCCAGTTCGACACCTTTCTCGTTCACAGCTTCAGTGATGTTCGCGTTGGTAATTGAACCGAACAGCTTGCCTTCGCCGCCAGACTTCGCAGTAATGCTGACTTCCAGGCCATCAAGCTTTTCAGCACGTGCCTGCGCTGCAGTCAGCATTTCAGCTTCGTGCTTTTCAAGTTCGGCACGGCGCGCTTCGATTTCAGCAACATTCTCAGCTGTGGCTATCTTGGCTTTACCCTGTGGTAACAGGTAGTTTCTGGCGAAACCAGCTTTGACGTTGACCATGTCGCCAAGTCCACCAAGACGATCGATTGTTTCAAGCAGGATGATTTCCATCGTTATAACCTCAAACGTTAATCAGGCGACCAGTCGCCTTCTAAAGTCTATCCAGGTATCTGCCAGACCGGCCATGGCCAGCAGAACCACTATGTGCGGTATAAAAAACATTAAAATATAAACCAGGTACAACCACACCGCGTTGAGTTGCTTACCTGCAATAACTGCATGCAATACCGCCAGGCCCTGGTTTAAATACAGCATAAACACGACCAGCATCATTGCATAAAAGGTATCGGCCAGTGCCTGCCCTTCTACCAGTGTCGCGACAAGCGCAATAGCCATTGCTACCAGCGCGGTCGTCTTGCCCAGGTTCAGCGCGCGGAATTCCTTACCGAAACCACCCGGGTTGTATATCGTCGCCTGCCACCATCTCGCCAGGTACAGGCTGAGCAAGGTACCGATCATAAAACTGCTGGCCAGAAAGCCCGGCAGTATTCGAATCACGTTATCGATGACCTGCTGCAATTGCGCTTCATCCAGCGCGTCTTCCGACTGCACCAGCATCTCGCTCGCCATCATTTCCAGTGATGGCCGCCAGAATTCACCGAGGTCCGGGAAAAACTGGTACAGGATCACGATACCCAGCAAACTGACACCGGCCAACAACTGGATACATAACACCAGTGATACCGTGTTCCTCAGCACCACGGCCAGCATCAATACCGGCAGCCAGATCAGTAACACGAACCAGGCCGCAAATTCGGGTGCTGAAATGATGATGCCAGCGAATACCGCGGTACCGATAGCAGCAATGGCAGTCACCAGTATTCCCTGGCGATGACCACCAACCAGGGTGATCAGCGCAATCGCTGCTCCGCTGATCCATGCGAACGGTGGCAATATCAAACCCAGCATTGCCATGGCAGCTGCGACGAGCGCGGCCTGACTGTATCCCTTGAGAATAAACCTGGCCAGCGTGATCATCGCGATATAACTAACGAGCCTGTCGTCGACAGGCCCGTCGATAACACTTTACTTATGGCTGTCTGTGTAAGGCATCAGGGCCAGGTAACGGGCAACCTTGATTGCCTTGGTCAACTGACGCTGGTACTTGGCCTTGGTACCGGTAATACGTGCTGGAACGATTTTTCCAGACTCGGTAATGAAGCCCTTTAACAGCTCGATATCCTTGTAATCTACTGAAGTGATCCCTTCTGCAGTGAATTTGCAATAACGTTTACGTCGAAAATAAGACATTCCTGGATCCTCTCAATTACTCAGCCGCAGCTTCTTCAGATTCTGCTGTTTCTTCTTCAGCAACAACGCTTTCTTCCTCTGCCTTGGCAGCAGGAGCCGGTGTTTTTCTTTCACCTTCTTCAGCTTTTTCCTTGGCCAGTACTGACATTTCAGTGATGGCTTCGTCGCGCTTCATGATCAGGTTGCGAATCACGGCATCGTTGAAACGGAAAAGTGTTTCCAGTTCATCACGCACTGACTGATCACATTCAATGTTCAGTAGCACGTAGTGTGCCTTGTAGATTTTGTTGATTGGGTAAGCAAGCTGGCGACGGCCCCAGTCCTCAAGACGGTGTACTTTGCCGCCATTTGACTCGATCATGCTCTTATAGCGATCGATCATGGCCGGAACCTGTTCACTCTGGTCTGGATGCACCAGAAATACGATTTCGTAGTGACGCATAATTTTCCTCTTGGTTTAAAGCCCCCCATACAAGTGGTGGAGCAAGGAGATCTGATTGTTAAGGGCGCGAATTATATAGGGAAAAAACCAATATGGAAAGCAAAAAACCGATATTTTTCCGTAGCTTGGCTATCAGGGCTATATGGGTTGTTCAGGGATTATCTGAAAGATGATTTTTCTCGCAAAGACGCAAAGAGCGCAAAGGTGGTTTTTAAGTTGCTCTAGTAAAATTTGGTTCTATGTTTTTCTTAGCGGGCTTGGCGGCTTTGCGAGAGAACAAAGCAGTAAAGAGATATAGGCAATTCTTATTTACGGCGCCAGATGGTTTCGCCGCCCTTATCCTCGAGTTCAATGCCCATAGCGTGAAGCTCATCCCGAATACGATCGGCCTCTTCCCAGTTCTTGCTTGCCCTGGCATCCAGGCGCTGCTGGATCAAGGCTTCGATTTCTGCGTTTTCATCGTCGCTGGCGCCGCCTTTCAGATAGACCTCGGGATCCGCTTCGAGCAGACCGAGCACGTTAGCGAGTTGCTTCAATATTCCGGCCAGACGCGCAGCTTCAGCCGGGTCTTCATCGCGAGCACGATTAATGTGGTTTGCGAGGTCGAATAAGACGGCGATGGCTTCAGGTGTGTTGAAGTCATCGTCCATGGCTTTGCTGAAGCGCGGTGTGTATTCGTCATCAACTGCGACACTGGTATCCGCTTCGATACCGCGCAGGCTGTTATATAAACGTGTCAGTGCCGCGCGCGCATTATCCAGCAGCTGGTCGGAATAATTCAGTGGGCTGCGATAGTGACTGGCCAGCACAAAATAACGCACCTCTTCACCTGCGTAGTGCTTCAGAATTTCGCGCACGGTGAAAAAGTTACCCAGCGATTTCGACATCTTTTCATCATTGATACGAACAAAGCCGTTGTGCATCCATAGATTCACGAACTTCTCATCCGTCGCTGCTTCTGATTGCGCAATTTCGTTTTCATGGTGCGGGAACTGCAGATCCTGGCCACCACCGTGAATATCGAAATGGTTGCCGAGGCAGCAGGTCGACATGGCGGAACACTCGATATGCCAGCCTGGCCTACCGGGCCCCCAGGGCGAATCCCATGACGGCTCATCAGGCTTGGCTGATTTCCACAACACGAAGTCCAGCGGATCGTCCTTGTTTTCGTCAACCGCGACACGTTCACCGGCACGCAAGTCATCCAGCTGCTTGCCGGACAGCTGGCCATAATTTTCGAAGGTACTGACATCATAATAAACGTCACCATGACCATCCTTTGACTGGGCCTGGTAAGCATGCCCTTTATCAACCAGGGCCTGCACCATGTCGATGATTTCTTTCATTGACGTGGTCGCGCGTGGTTCGTCACTCGGCGGTAACACACCCAGCTCGGCCGTATCCTCGTGCATGGCCTGAATATAGCGCTCGGTGAGTGTGTCGATGCCCTCGCCATTTTCATTGGCACGCGCGATGATCTTGTCATCGACATCGGTGATATTACGAATGTAGGTGACGTCGAGGCCGGTAAAACGCATATAACGTACCACCGTGTCGAACACGACCAGCACGCGCGCGTGTCCGAGGTGGCACAGGTCATAGACAGTCATACCACAGACGTACATGCGCACCTTGCCTGGTTCGATGGGTTTGAACTCTTCTTTCTTGCGGGTCAGGCTGTTATATATCTGCAACATGATTGATTTCTGTGGGTTTGACTTCTGTGGATTTGACTTCTGTGGGATTGAATACTGTGGAAAAAACCATCTGATAAATTCAGGCGGCATATTAACGGATATGGCCCGCCAGTGCGAACCGGGCGACAAACAGGAACTCAGCTATTTCGAGAGAATATCGAGTAAATATTAAGGGGCTAATCGCTTGAAGATGATGAAGCGGACTGCACCAGCATTTCCACAACTGACATATCTTCCCTGATCCAGCGATCGATGTGCATGGATTTTTCCATCGCAATTTCCAGGTTCTTTTCAGTGTTGCTGACGATACGTCTCACCTTATGCAGGCGGCCGTCTTCCGCATCGATTAAAGCCTGCCTCCATTGCATAAACCTGTTCATGGTATCTGCCAGATTTCGTTTCAGGAAACTATCCGAAGGCTTCACAATCGTACCGAGCAGGAGTATTTCAGCTATGTCATCGATATTGGCTTCTTCGATCTGCCGATGTGTTTCAATGGCACTACCCATCAATGTTCTGGAGCACTCGAGGAAATCCATGGCGCGCTGAAAATCCTTCAGCTCCTGCGATTTGAAAAACGAAAACATGACGGCGTATTGATCCTGACAACGATTAGCTAACTATGAGGGGAAAATAGCAACCCGCGCTAGAAGTTACTTGACAATGTGCGCCAAGCGTTTAACTTTGCACACAAGGATAAGCAACAGGTGAGCAACTATGCAGCTGACGCACTTTGCACCGGCAACCAACATGCTCTGGCGCCACATCGAAAGTTGTGGCCATGATCCTGAGCCCGTATTCCGCAAGGCCGGCATCAACCCGGCCTTACTGAACAAATCCGATGCCCGCATCAATATCGAGCACGTTGATGAGTTATGGCGGCTCACGGTTGACCTGCTTGATGATCCCTGCTTCGGCATCAAGATGACCGACAACTGGCACCCTTCTTTCGTCGGCGCACTTGGCTATGCATGGTGCGCAAGCTCATCGCTCAGAACTGCTTTCAACCGCGTGGTTCGTTATATTCACGTGGTAACCGAAGACCTCAACATACGCCTGTCAGACACACCTGATGGCCTTAAGGTAATTGCAGATCTTGAACATTCCATCTTCACGCTACCGCAGCATCATGATGTGGTGCTTGGTGTGTTAATGCACATGTGCCGCTTTAATTATGGTGATGACCTACATCCGGCTGAAGTACAGCTTGCCCACACCAAACCACGCTGCTCATCGATCATCGAAGACTTCTTCCAGGCACCGGTTACATATGATGCGCCGGAAACCAGTCTGACAATTGCACGCGAATATATCGATTCAGAACTCGCTTCATCAAACAAACAACTGGCATTGCTGCACGATGAGTTTCTGATGAAATACCTGGTCGAAATCAAGAAAGGCGACCTGGTACAACAGATACAGTCAGTCATCATCGAAAACCTGCCTTCAGGCAAAGTCACCGATAACCTGATTGCCAAAGAACTCAACCTGAGTGAGCGCAGTCTGCAGAGAAAGCTGCATGAGAAAGGCACCAGCTTCCGTCACGTGCTTGATGAAGTACGCAAGATGGCTGCGATTCAATACATAAAGAATCCGGTTAACACCATGAGCGATATTGCTTTCTTACTCGGCTTTTCCGAACAAAGCGCATTCTCGCGTGCCTTCAAGAAATGGACGGGCACATCGCCCGTCAAGTACAGGAAATCACTCGACTAAACGACAAAAAAGCACTGATACTGCGACATATGAATTAGTTCTTCGGCAATCTCAGATACCTGATTGCTTCCTCTAAATCTTCATCATTCCATTGAGAGGTCGAGTAATCAACCACTTCTCCCATATGATCTGCTACATAGTCGCCATCAGGCAGTGCACCGTAGCGGAACAGGTCTGTCAGTTCTTCATCGCTCCAGTTGCCTGTACCTGCAGGTGTTGAACTGATATCAGGTGCCGAGAGTGATTCGTTGCCTTGTAGATGATGCTGCATTTTCAGCATGCCTAAGCTGCCTCGCGGTGTATGACATTCGTTGCAGTGCCCCAGGGTATTGATCAGGTATGCGCCACGTGAGGACTCACCTTCAGGTTTGGTACTCAACAGATTATTCAGAAATTTCCACAGCATGAGTGTTGGCTGCGACAGGTACCACGCCAGTTCATGTTGTTTGTTAGGCTGGCTGACCGCAGGCAGGCTGAACAGGTATGCCTTCAGCGCCAGCATATCTTCCTCGGTCATGTCGTGGTAAGAGATGTACGGAAAGCTCGGATAGTAATGACTTCCATCCGGCGAGATCCCCCGGGTCAAAGCAGTAATAAACTGTTCATCCGTCCAGCTGCCAATGCCGGTTTTTACGTGCGGAGTGATATTGGGTGTGTAGAAGGTACCAAATTCGGTTTCCAGCGCTCGCCCACCCGCCAGGTCTGCACCACCATTCTCGATATCGGTATGGCAGGCATAGCAGTTCGCGAGCTGGTAGATGTAGCGGCCCTTATCGATGACCTCTTTGTCTGTTGCTACGGCCGGTTGTGCAACAGCCAACCATAGCAACAGTGGAAGGA
>JARFRD010000006.1 GCA_029287435.1 Gammaproteobacteria bacterium | reverse complement strand
TAATTCTATAGCTGGCTTTCTGGCAATATTCTGGAAAAGAATGCCTTAAAACGCCGCCATGTATCGGCTTGCGGTTCACTGTCTTCAATGACTTTTTCGCCGTTGACCAGGGCATGCCAGCGCAGATCGCCATTATCGTTTTCAACGACCCGGTAAGTAAACTTCGGCAGGCGTTCCATGAATACTGTCGCAAGCCTTTCAGCCATATCCTTGGAGTCTACCAGCACGCCCATCTCGGTATTGATGTCGATTGAGCGCGGATCAAGATTCAGTGAGCCAATAAAAGTGAATCGCCTGTCGACCATAATCGCCTTGGTGTGCAGGGTTACCGACTCGAAGTCGCTTTCCTCATCATCTTCCGGTATATCAATCGCGTTGACGCGCATCTCGTGTAATTCGATACCTGCCTGGATTAGCCGGTGCCGGTAACGCGCATAAGCTGCGTGAACAGGAATATGGTTGTTGGATGCGAGCGAGTTGGTCAGCATGATCACCCGTACACCTTTGTCGGCGACATATTCCCAGAATTCAATACCTTCATCGCCCGGTATCAGGTAGGGTGTGACCACGATGATCTCGCTTTCCGCATTGGCGACGACCTCAGCCATCCGGTTGATCAGTATCTGGTGATCCCTGGATATCACATTACGCAACTTGTCCGGATCATCGGTAATCACTTCAACTTCTGCCGGGAACAAGGGCTCACGAGCGAAGAACAGGTCCTGTATCAGTTTTGAGCCGGTTGCTTTCGCATAGATCGAGTTTGACTGTTCCCTGATATCTTTATCGATTTCCGTGCGCACATCATCAAGCTCTTGTTTCGGTTCCCCTTTGCTGAACGCCTCCACCGGCACCGACAGCTCGTGATTCCAGAAGCGATCGAAAACTTGACCGACTTCACCGGCTGCAGGCCCTAACACAATTATGTCGAAATCACGAAATTCCTCTTTACTCTTCAGCTCGAAATATTCCTCGGCGATATTACGCCCGCCAACAATAGTGACATGGTTGTCGATGGTGAAGGATTTGTTGTGCATGCGTCGGTTGGCGCGATCGAAATCCGCAACATAGTTCAACCAGTAAGCACCGCGGCCGACGGGATTGAACAGGCGCATCTCTACGTTCGGGTGCTGGTTGATCAGTAGAAAGTCATCATCGTCGACTTCGGTGAACACATCATCCAGCAGCAGGCGCACACGTACACCGCGATCGGCGGCTTCGAGCAGCTTGTCGACGAAGACCAGGCCCGCCATGTCATTTTTCATCAGGAAATACTGCGCATCGATACTACGCTCGGCAGTGTCGATGAGCGCCAGCCTTGCTCCGAACGCATCATTGCCTTTGTTCAGGGGATACACCCCGGACGTGCCGGGGTGTATTGAGCGCCACTTGGCTGCAGCGCGTCCCATTTTAGTATCTCGGGTATCCGTAAAAATTTTGCTGTAGCTACGCGGGTACTCGATCGGGCCGGTAGCGCAGCCGGTTGCCACGATGACCAGAATCGTGGCGAAAACCTGAAACCTGATTGCTTGAATCATGATGCTGGCTCGATGCTATGGTGTGATGAAATCTTTACAGAAATGACGTCAGCATTTCGGGACTTCACAAGGTGAATTTAACGCATTTCTTGCATGGATCATTCATTTTATTGTGCAAGTACTGATCTTACACATCTACGATCTGATCTACACATTAAACTTGTTATGAATAAGCGACTAGTTCGGGAGTCGTTTTCGTTTATGCGGAACGTCCGCTTCTGGCCGATAGCAGACGTGTTTTATCTTTGTTATCGCATAAGTCAGATGTTTACTGCATAATCTTGCAAGTGAGAGTAAGTGCGCACAAAGTCTGGATAACAACCACGTTTCAGTTAGTGTCGACGCTCATGCTTTTGCTAGCCAGCATAAACGTAACTAACGCGGAAGTGTCGATCAACGGCGTCGATACACCGATTCGCGATAACATCCTTGCCTACCTGCAGCTTGATGATGAAGCCTGCGATGCCCCTCGCTGGCGAGTACGGCGTCTGTTTGCTGATGCGGATACCCGGATTCGTGAGGCACTTGAAGTGGTCGGTTTCTATAACGCAGAGATTGAGAAACAGCTCGTACTCGGTGAGGACTGCTGGCAGGCAAACTTCGTTATCACAGCCGGGAAACCAGTACTGCTACGCAGTGTGTCCATCGAAATCGACACCGGTGACGCGCAGGATAGCGAACTGATGAAAACCGTGCAGGAATGTGCCTTGAATCCCGGGGATGTATTACAGCACGCCAACTATGATGTGTGCAGGCGCAGCATAAATCGAGTAGCCAGAAATCGGGGCTATTTTGCAGCCAGCTTCACAGAGCGGCGTATCGATGTATATCCTGACGAGAACGTCGCTGATATCATGTTGCATTTTGCTACCGGCCCGCGTTATATCTTCGGTGAAATTACCTTCGACCAGGCGGTGCTCGAGCCTGATCTGATCAATCGTTTCGTCAGGATCCTGCCGGGTGAACCCTATGATGCAGAGCGTGTAAGGCGGCTGCAGCGTTACCTCGTAACCAGTGCCTATTTCGACCAGGTTCTGCTATCACGCAAACCGCGTGGCGAACCCCATTTTGATGTGCCGATACACATCGAACTGACTCCCGGCAAAAAATTCCAGTACAACGCGGGCATCGGCTTTGCCACCGACGTCGGCCCGAAACTGCGTTTCGGCGTACTCAACCGGCGGGTGAATTCCAGGGGCCATCAGGCAGAGTTCGAGGCCAACTGGTCGAAGGTGATTTCGGATGTCGGCGTGACCTACCGCATACCTCTCGACAAACCGAAAGACTGGTTTACCATGGATGCCGGCTACAAAATAGAAGACAACGACAGCTTCGAGAGTAATCTGTTTACCACCGGCGTGCAACGTATACAGGAACGCGATAATGACTGGATACGCACGCTGTTCCTCAACCTGAGACTCGAGGAATATGCGACCAGCGAAATAGACAAGGACAGTTCCAGGCTGCTGACTCCGGGTGTCAGTTATGCTTTCGTTCAAGAGGACTACCCACCGCGACCACTCAAAGGTCATCGCAGTAGCGTAATGATGCGTGGCGCCATCGATGGCGCCATTTCCGACACCAGCTTTGCACAAATATACGGCAATACGAAATGGGTGTTTACTCTCTGGCCCAACGGGCGGCTGTTAACCCGGGGCGAGGCCGGTTTTACCCTGATCGACCAGCTCGACACTCTGCCCGCAACGGTGCGTTTCTTCGCCGGCGGTGACATCAGTGTGCGTGGTTATGCCTATAAATCATTGGGGCCCACCGATCCCTTCGGTAATGTTGTCGGTGGTGAAAACCTGCTGGTCGGCAGTATCGAGCTCGATCAAAAATTTGCAGATGACTGGGCGCTGGCTGCGTTTATTGACAGCGGTAATGCCTACAATGAGTTCAAGGACTTCAATACCGCGACCGGTGTCGGTGCCGGTATACGCTGGATATCACCGCTTGGGCCCATCCGCTTCGATGTTGCCATACCGCTGGAGAAAGACGCGCCGGATGATTACCGTATTCACATTACACTGGGGCCGGACCTGTGATGCGTGCGTTGAAAATAACTGTACTTGTTGTTCTCTTCGTCGCGCTGGTAGTGACGGTAACACTGGGCTGGCTGGTGCGATCGGAACAGGGCAGCCGCTGGCTGTTGCAGCAGGGGCTGGAATTTTCGCCAGTAACGATTGAAGCCAGCGGCATCTCCGGCACCCTGGCAGACGGGCTGGAAGTCGACAGACTGTTGATCGCATTACCCGCCGCCGAAATTCATGCCGAGGACATCGTGTTTAGCTGGAGTCCCAGCCGATTGCTGGCCGGCATCGTTGATATAAACAGCGCACGCATCGCTGAACTCGGTATCGATATTCTGGAAACCAAAAGCAGCGGCGAGCCGATCGAAGACGAATTGTTCTGGCTGCATATACCACTACACATATATATAGAGTCAGCGCGACTCAACAGGCTGCGTGTCGATAAGACGGAATTCGATAATCTGGAGCTCGCCGGAACCATCGGCTACGGGCACCTGGAAATCGAGTCACTGGCCGGACAGATTGCCGGGATCAATTTGCAGGCGAGCGGCGAGCTGGAAGGACCGGCTCCGGGACGCCTGCAGGCTGTAGCCAGCTGGGAAATGCCGGCAGAAAATCTCGACGGCAGCGGCAGTTTCAATGGCGATATCGAAAGACTTGCATTCGAGCATGTGATCAATGTGCCAGAAGCAGTTAATTTCTCAGGCACTATTCACGATTTGTTCAGCGCACCGTCATTGACGGGTGTGGCTGAGTGGCCAGGCGTGCGGATACCAGGTGAGACGCCACTGTACAGCAATAACGGCAAGCTAAACATTCACAGCGATTTCCTCTCTGCACACCTGGAAGGCACCAGCAACATGTTGCTCGATAGCTGGCCGCAAGCATCCCTGCAAATAAAGGCTTTTGCAGATCTGCAGGCTATCCGTATCGACAGTTATGCTATTGACACTCTGGATGGACATATCACCGGGACAGGCAGGATCGACTACAGCGAAGGCCTGCAGGGGCAGCTAGTGGTCAATGGCACGGGTATCGATACCGCTCTGATCAATGCCGGGCTGCCGGGCCAGCTCGGATTTGATGCAAAACTGCTGATTGAATCGACGACAGCCTTCATGGTCGATATCAGTGCTGCAAAGGCAAACATCGCCGATAAAGACCTCAGCGGCGTCGGCCGCGTACAATGGCGCGAAGCGAAGCTGGCTGCGATCGATGCCAGTATTACTGCAGGAACAAACCGGTTAACAGCCGAAGTAAAACTGAATAAGCAACTGGCCGGGCAGATCAAGCTTAACGCGCCCGAGCTGGCTATGTTGTATCCGGGTTTGCAGGGCGCGATGGATGCAAACGTCACACTCGGCGGCAATCTTGAACACCCGCAGGTAAAACTGGTTTCGAAAGCAAGGTCTGTTTCATACGGGCAGTATTTGATGGACAGGTTCCATTTAAACGCAGAATTGCAGCGCAACAACACGATTAGCGGCGAGCTTGTTGCAACGGGCCTGCTCAGCGGTGAACAGCAGCTCGGTAATCTCGGTTTCGAGCTGTCCGGAACAGTCGCCGATCATGTATCGATGCTGACAATCAGCGATGGTGTGGTCGATGTGGCTCTGCAAACCAGCGGTGGTTGGGACGGCAAGACGTTCAGCCAGCGTTTTGACCGTGGTCGGATCCAGCCCGACGGCTTCGACAGCTGGCAGCTGCAACAGCAACCGGAACTGCGCATGACGGCCGCAGATGGGCAGCTGGAAGCGCACTGCTGGAAACAGTTAGCTGCGAGTATCTGTTTCGATGCCAGCCACTGGGATGACAGCATGGTGCAAACGGCTATCGTGATTGATGATTTCGCACTCGCCTCGCTGCAGCCGCTGCTGGCTGAAGGTTACAGCCTCGATGGCAAGGTCGATGCCGATCTCAAGCTCTCGCATGATAGCGCCGGCCTGCAGGGCGAACTGCACTGGCGCCAATCCCGCACTTTGCTCAGCTATTCAGATGAGATTGATAAATTTCAGACTGTACTCGATGAAGTACGCATTGATCTTGTCACCGATACGGCTCAAACACGACTCGATGCGATCCTCAACGGTGAACAGGGGCTTAATATGGTCGCAGTGGCCAGGATCAACGGGCCCCTGGCACCCGAAAGCCGGTTGCAGGCATCTGCGCAAGGCATCTTACCGAGTATCGGCTTGCTGCGGCCACTGATGCAACGGGTGGTTAACCCGGGTGAGTTACAGGGTGAACTGACGGTCGATCTCGATGCCGGTGGCACCCTGGGTGATCCGCTGTTCACCGGCGGTGCTCATCTGGCTGATGGCAAACTTGGACTGCCGGGTGCAGGTGTTACCTTGAGTGACATCAATGTTGCCGCGGAGAGTAAAGGCACCGATAAGCTGCTGGTTACAGGTAGTCTGCGTTCAGGTGACGGTACTGCCAGCATACTGGGCGAGATACGCGCCACCGAGAACCTGGACCTGCTCGCCGACATCGATATTCAGGGCCAAAACCTGGCTACCGTTCGTGTTCCTGATCTGAGTGTTGATACGTCACCGGATCTCAAGCTGCGTATAGGCGAAGGTGTTTTCGATATCAGCGGCCGTGTGCTAATACCCAGTGCCCTGGCCGAGATTCGGCAACTGCCTCAAAGTGCTGTAGCCAGGTCCGCCGATGTGACCGTGCACGCACCTGGCCGTGATATTGACCAGGGACCTGAAACCATTGTTACCGGTAATGTCGAGTTGGTACTGGGCGAAGATGTGCGTTTCAACGGCTTTGGCCTCAACAGCAGCCTGGATGGCGCATTGAGGCTGACTCAGCAACGTGGTGGTGATTTACGCAGTGGCGGCACCGTGCGCGTGCGTGACGGTTTTCTCACCGGCTACGGCAGGGAACTGCGCGTGGACCGTGGCGAACTCACATTCGTTGGGCCGCTGGATGATCCACTGATCAATATCCAGGTCAGCCGTGAATCCGTTTATGAAGGTCGGCAATACATCATAGGTCTGCGACTCACGGGTTCGGCTCAGAATGTAAGAACTGAACCTTTCTCTAGGCCGTCAATGAGCGAGAATGATGTATTGACGTTTCTGTTGCTCGACAGGCCCGCAAGTTCTGACAGTGATGCCACCGGTGCCGCAGTGGCCCTTGGCCTGCAACAGCTGTTACCGGATCAAAGCGGTCGATTCGGACTTGACGAAGTCAGTTTTGAAACCAATGACGCCAATCAGGCTGCGATGGTGGCGGGCAAGCGCATCAATGATAGATTACATGTGCGCTACGTGTTCGGAACACTCGGGTCGCCCGGTTCGTTCAGGATTCGTTATACACTTGGTCACGGCTTCAGCCTGGAAGCAAGCACCGGATCAAGACAATCAATGGATCTGATTTATCTGCTGGAGCGCTGATCTGCATAACCAGGAGTGAGCGTACAAACGTGCTGCATAGTGCGGTACAACAGGTACTATTTTTTGAATGTGTGAATCTTATCTTTGACTGAATTCGGGAATTATTTTCTCGGTTCTGTTCTGCAGTCGAGTGGATCTACAGGATCAAGCCTGGCTGCCCATAAACTGTTTCTTCTGATCCAGCGATAGAGTGTCAACGGATACCTGTTTTCCTGGTCAACTATTTCATAGACGGTGTTGGCTTCTACGTCCCATTTGAATGTGCAATGATAGTTATACCTGTAAGTCAGGTAAGTAACGATCAGTGTATTTTCCCCGGGCGATAAATCGACTTGATAGGATGGATCTATCTCATGGTCGTTCACACTGATAATAGGGTAGTTGGATTTGATGAATGCGTGACTATCATCTTTGAAAGAAGGTGCCTGTACGCAGCCAGCGAATAATAAGAAAAAACAAGGAATGGTTAGTAAGCGTTGTATCATCGCGCTGTAAGTCCCAGGAAGTAGCCGTCCACATTCTGGCTGGTGATGACACCAACTTTAAGACCAATCATCTGCCAGCCAAACCAGTCGAGTGGTTTCATGTTCATTTGCCATTCCATGCCAGCGCCAAACTCGAGCAGGCTTGTATATCCGAGAGAGGTTTTATCCTGGCTTATAAAATTTGTATGGTTGGCATAGAACAGCCAGCGCCAGGGCCTTCCTGATGTCGTTAATCTTGTTGGCCCGCTAAATCGGCTTTTTAATTGTAATACGTCATTCCAGGCTTCGGTTTCCAGTACCGGATTGTCTTCACTGAATGCATCGGTGTAGATCAATGTGTAATGGGCAGATAACTCCAGCCGATTAGCACCGTACCAGCGTGAGTAAAGCGCATCCAGAGTACCCGAAGTGGATAGCATTTGGGCGCTGCTACTGAAAGGGACAGCCGTTGCCGGATTGCTACCCGGTAAAGATGCAATATAGCCTTCAACAGTGCCTTCTGTTTGTAAATCTGATACTGATAATGAAAGGTATGGCCGTAGTTTGAAATGCTGAGTCATGGGGTAACTAAGCCCGAAAGAGCCTCGTAAGGCCAGTACGTCGCGTGTGAAATCCAGCTCAATTGGCTGGCCGGCATCGCCTGTAAAGCTAACATTGTCTTGCAGCGAGCCACCAATCAATGCCAGGCCCCAATAGCCATTATAGATGGGATTCTTTAGGGTAAATTCAGCGGCAAAGCCAAGACTGGAACGCCATTGCTCTGATGTTCGGTTGCCATCGTCCACGGTTAGTGTGGCACCTTCAATGCCGGGTGATGTTGTCGTGTTCACAAACGCAATGGCTGATTCGCGAACCATTGTATCGGATATTTCGCTAACGCCCGGCAGTATATCGGCAATCAATGCTGGTGTGATGGCTGCATTCATCATCAATACCAGTAGGTTTGTTGTTACAAAAGAATGTCTCACATCGAAGGCCAATAACCAGCAATTGGCTAACAATTATACATTAGCGGGTGTCTGTTGATATCTGCCTTTGGCACCTACCAGATCGGCGAGGTGTAAGCTCGTTCCAGTTGGCTGGCAGGTACATCGTTGGGTAAATCGACACCAAAGAATGCGGCGTCATACGTTGTCCAGCGCGGGCTGGGTATTTCCAGAACGCGCACATAATAGAAAGCTTGTTGTTTAGGGTCGAATTCTGGATCCTTCCAGTGAGCCATCAAAAGGGCGTCGCCGATAATAACGTTCTTAAATTACCGCCTTAAAA
>JARFRD010000001.1 GCA_029287435.1 Gammaproteobacteria bacterium | reverse complement strand
GCCAGCTGGCAACCCTGGTTCAGGCCGCGCTGCCACTTGATGAGGCACTCGCCGCTGTCGCCAGCCAGTCTGAGAAGCAGCGCATCAAGAGCATGGTGTTTGCCGTACGCGCACGCGTGCTTGAAGGTCATACGCTGGCCGCGGGCCTGAGTGAATTCCCCAAGGTTTTCTCTGATCTCTACTGCGCCACCGTGGATGCCGGCGAAAAGTCAGGTCACCTCGATACCGTGCTCGAACGCCTTGCCGATTACACCGAGAACCAGCAGGAATTGCAGGGCAAGGTTCGACAGGCGTTGATTTACCCGGCATTCCTGTCGGTTTTCGCTGTTGCAATCGTGATTTTCCTGATGACCAATATCGTGCCGCAGGTCGTCTCCGTGTTCGAAGACATCGGCCAGGATTTGCCCAATTTAACCAAGACATTGATTGCTATCAGTGACTTCGTTATCGCCTATGGTGTCTACATGCTGTTCGTGGTGATCGCGATCGCTATTGGTATCAAGTCATTACTGAAAAAGCCGGCTTATCGCGAGCGTTACCATCTGCTGCTATTCAAGATTCCATTGATCCAGAAACTGGTGCGCGGTCTGAATACCGCGCTGTTCACGCGCACCTTCAGTATTCTTACCGGCAGTGGTGTCACCGTGATTGAATCGATGCGCATCTCGGCACAGGTTGTGGGTAACCTGCCCATGCGCAAAGCCATTCTTGAAGCCACCGAGCGCGTACGTGAAGGTAGTGGAATTAAAGTCGCCCTGGATCAGAGCAAACTGTTCCCGCCGATGACCCTGCAGCTGATCGCCAGCGGTGAAAACAGTGGCAACCTGGAAGAGATGCTCGACCGCGCTGCGACCCAGCTCGAACGTGAACAGGTAACGCTGATAGCCTACATCGTGGGGATTTTTGAACCGGTCATCATCCTGACCATGGGCATCCTGGTACTGATGATCGTGCTAGGTATCCTGTTGCCTATTTTTGACCTGAACCAGCTTGTGAAGTAGGTGTAACGGCCAGGTGATGAAGATCGCTGCAAGTCCGGCGATCGCACCGTAGAGATGAGCTTCAACGATAACACGACCGCCCGTCATTTCTTCAGATCCCGGCAGGGCACCGTTCATGTATTCCCAGAATAACTTCCCTGCCAGCAACAGCAGCAGCACATAACCGCTGAACGGATAAAACCGGGTTTCACGGATTGCACCATAGACAAACAGGCCATGCAGTACACCGGACAATCCAACGTACCAGATAACTTCCGGGTGCCACCAGTAAAGACCAATGCCCACCGACAACGCACTGAAAACCAGCACGAATAACCAGTCGAGCAAGCTGCCATAGAGACTGAAGAATATTGCCACGATGACGAGGCCCACCATATTAAGGCCCCAGTGGTTCCAGTTCAGGTGCACGAGGTGACCTGTCAGCAGGGACATATAATTGCCCTTTTCTATCTGGTGACGATCGAACTGAAAACTGCCAACGAGGTCCAATGATTGCAGGGTGAAGCAAATGATGAAAAGGAACAACCACAGGATATGTACCCACTGAACGGAGATCCTGTTTTTGATAGGCACTTCAATGCGCATTTGTTATCATCCCGAACACGTTAATTTACACTCGCGTTACTGCCACTCTAACCCGATAGGTGCTGTTTCGCAAAATACGGAGCTCGACAGGTGAGTAAGGCAAAACAGGCAATTCGCAGACATCAGCAGGGTTTTACCCTGATCGAAATCATGGTCGTCGTGGTCATTCTCGGCATTCTGGCCAGTGTGATCGCACCTCGTATCATGGATAACCCTGATAAGGCTCGCGTCTCCAAAGCCAAGCATGATATCAATGCGCTGGAAAGTGCGCTGGATGTGTATCGACTCGATAACTTCAGCTACCCGACCACGGACCAGGGTCTTGAAGCGCTGGTCACCAAGCCGTCGACTTCACCCGAGCCACCAAACTGGAAACAGGGCGGTTACATCAAGCGCATGAAGAAAGACCCCTGGGGCAACGACTACCTGTACCTGAGCCCGGGCGAGAATAGCGAGATCGACATCTATTCCCTGGGTGCTGATGGTGCCCCTGGTGGTGATGGCATCAATGCTGACATTGGCAACTGGGACCTCGAGTAAGCAGACCGCGGCCCTCATTCACGGCCCGTTTCCCGGCGGCACTGACGTGAAATCGAAAACTCAACAAGGTTTCAGCCTGCTTGAGCTGCTGGTTGTCATCGTCATTATTTCAATCCTGTTCACCTACACCACACTGGCGATTCGCGGCACCTCACCGGAAGAACTGATTCAAACCGAGGCACAGCGACTGGACCGCTTACTGCAACTCGCCACGGAAGAAGCCATACTCAAGGGCATGGAATATGGCCTCGAATTCAAAACCAGCAGCTACCGCTTCCTGGTCTATGCCGAAGAAAGCTGGCAACCGCTCGAAGCCGACAAGTTATTACGCGAACGCATGCTGCCGCAAAACATGGAAATCGAACTCATGATCGACGCTGTCGACGTGGTCATCGAAGAAAGTGGGGAAGAACCTGAAGATCAAACACTGCAAGCCGGTTATGCCGAGGAAAGTGAAAACGAAGGGCTGGAGAAAGAAAAAATCAAACCACAGGTCTTTCTGTTATCCAGCGGCGAAATCACCCCGGCTTTCAGTGTACGCCTTTTCATGCCCGGTGTAGAAACCAGCTATCTTGTCTCGGGTACGTTGAATGGCGAACACTGGTCCGAAATCAGCGAGCTGTAACATGTTGCAGCGAAATCGAGGTTTTACCCTGCTCGAAGTACTGGTGGCACTGACCATCATTGCGATATCACTCGGCGCCCTGATCAGCACCTCCGGCAGCCAGGCCAGCAACGCGGCCTATCTCAAGCAAAAAACCATCGCCCACTGGGTTGCCCTCAATGAAATCACCCAGCTGCAGGTTGAAAAAAAATGGCTGGGCAAAGGTGACACACGTGGCTCAACCAGCATGGCTGGTTTTGACTGGTACTGGACGCGTACCGTCATCGAGACCGAAGACAAAAATACGCAACAGGTTGAATACAGGATGTACACGGATGAGTCACGTGAGAACCAGGTCACACGACTTGTCGGCTCCCTGTCTCGACGCGAAGACATCACCACGACACAATGAAGACCTGTACACGCATACGCAGTAACGGCTTTACTCTACTCGAACTACTGGTGTCGGTATCCGTGTTCGCGATCCTTTCTGTCATGGCCTACGGTGGCCTTAGCAACGTCATCGACAATAGCCAGCAAACCGATATCGCCATGCAACGCCTGCAACAGGTGCAGCTGGCGATGCTGAAAGTCTCACGCGATCTATCACAGCTGTCCGTACGTAACATCCGCGATGAATACGGTAACTCGAATAACTACATTATGAATGGTGATGGTGACACCATCTTTGTCGAGTTCACCCGCAATGGCCAGCGTAATCCGGCAGAATTCAAACGCAGTCACCTCCAGCGTGTCGCCTACAGACTGGATGAGAATACACTGACACGCCTGCACTGGCCGCAGCTCGACCGCACCCAGGAAATGGAACCCTATGAATCCGTACTGCTAGACCAGGTCGAGAGCGCCGAGATGCGTTACCTCGACAGTAACAATGAGTGGCACAACGAATGGCCGCCGCTCAACCAGGATAACCAGCCCGGTAGTAATCCAACCGGCCTGACCGCGATCGAATTTAAGCTGGAGTTGCAGGACTGGGGGGAGCTGGTACGAATATTCAGGGCGGCAGGATGATGAATTGTTACTATCGACAACGCGGCGTGGCGATCATTACTGCCCTGTTGATTGTCGCTATCGCCACCACGGTCAGCGTTACCATAAGTACACGCCTGCAGCTCGATGTACGCCGTACGGCCAACATGATTGCCAATGATCAGGCCTACCTGTACACCATCACCGCAGAAAACCTGGGTATGCAGATACTCAAACAGGATCGCGAGGAAGGCGAGATCGATCACCTGGGTGAAAACTGGGCATTAGACATCCCGCCTATCCCGGTCGAAGGTGGCTATATTGTGGGCAAGCTCACCGATATGCAGGGTTGCCTGAATCTGAATTCGCTCGACAGCAATGCGACAGATCCGGCTGTAGCCTTAACCCGGCTTGAAATGCTGTTACAAAATCTGGGCCTGCAAAAACGGCTCGCACAGGGTGTCGTTGACTGGCTGGATGCTGACCTGGAAACAAAGATTCCGGATGGCGCAGAAGACTCATATTACATGAACCTTGATGCACCTTATCGTACTGCAAATACCAGCATGGCGAGTGCGAGTGAGCTTCGCCTGGTAAAGGGTTTTGACGACGCCGAAGTTTATAAAACACTTCTGCCACATGTTTGCGCTTTCGGCATCAGCGCACCGATCAACATCAACACGGCCTCTGCAGAAGTGCTAAGATCACTTGGAGATGACCTGAGCGAAAGCGACATTGAGAGCGTGATCACACAACGTGAAGATCAGGCATTTAACGATCTTAATGAATTTCAGAATTCGAAGACGCTTAAAGGTAAAATCACCAGCCTGGAAGACCTTTCAGTTAACTCCGAATACTTCATGCTAAGAACCGAATCAACAATTGGGCAGATACGTTATATCGGATACAGCATTATTCAGCGTAATGCTGCAGGCACCGCAAGCGTGATTGCACGATCACAAGGTGTGTATTGATGGCTGACACCCTGCTCATACACTATGATCCTGCCAGACCAGGGCAAACAACCTGGTCGAGTGTAAACAGCCAGGGCGAACTCACGACGCGCATTGCTTCGGGCCTGCTTGAAGATGTCGTTAGCGCTGCAGAAAACCAGCGGGTTATTGTGATACTCGACAGTAGCAGCGTACACCTTAATCATGTAAATCTGCCCACCAGTAACATTCAGAAAATGTTACGTGCCATTCCTTATGCGCTTGAAGAGCAGATTGCTGAAGATGTCGAAGACTTTCACTTTGTAATAAGCAAGTCGACGACCAGCAAGGGCACCCCGGTTGTCGGCATACGCAAGGATATATTGGCCAGCCTGCTCGATAACTTTAACCAGCATGGCATACATGTAGACGCGGTTATTCCCGACGCTCTGTGCTTGCCTGCTGCGCCTGAACAATGGTCAGCCCTCACCTATAACGACAAGGCATTGCTTCAGTATGAAGCCAATCTTGGCACTATCATCGACGCGGACAACCTGCGAATACTGCTGCATTCATTAATCAGCCATGCAGAACCCAAACCCGAAAAGCTTGTCTTCCTTTATCCTGATGGCAGCGAGCCGGATAACGTTATCGACGGTGCTGATGATGATGTAGAAGTTATTCAAGTCGCCTACAATACACATCCACTGGTTGTATTTTGCGGTGAATATACCCGCGCCATGCCGCTCAACCTGCTACAGGGAGAATTCAAGCCCAAACGAAAAAACACGGGGCACTGGTACCGCTGGCGTCTGGCAGCTTCACTGGTTGCCGTATGGCTGGTGCTGTACCTTGGCATGACCGCTATCGAGGTCAACAAGCTCAAAAACAAGAATAAAGCACTGAGCGCCGAGATAACAAATATCTATAAAAAGACATTTCCGCAGAGCAAGCGTATCGTAAACGCGCGCGTTCAAATGGAACAGAAGCTGAAGGAACTCAAAAGTGGCGGTACTTCGGACAGTCAGTTCCTTGCTTTATTGACCAGCTCGGTGGAGACGATTACAAGCCAGAAAAAAATCACCATTAACTCCATTAACTTTCGCAATAACCGCATGGATGTTGGCCTGACAGGCCCTGACCTGCAGACTGTTGAATCTCTCAATACGGGACTTAATGCTGTAAAGGAAATTAAATCAGAAATAGTCTCAGCCACCTCAGAAAAGAACAACGTAAAGGGCAGTATACGTCTGCAAATGAAAGGCTCATGAAGCAACTGGAAGAAATACAGCAATGGTTTCAAGGTTTGCAAGCGCGTGAGCGTAACCTTGTGCTGGCCGCAGCGGTTGTTATGGCACTGACGCTGTTTTACCTCGCAATATGGGAACCGCTACATAACAGCCTGGCTGATGAAACCAGTCGACACCAGTCACAGCTCGAGATACTTAGCTGGATGCAAAATGCATCAGCTGAAGTTAAAGCACTTAAAGCTTCCGGCACAACAGCACGACAGATCAATACAACTCAGCCCGTTACCCTGGTGGTTGAAAAAAGCGCCACCAGCTCCGGCCTGAAGCCGTTCATTACCAAGCTCGAGTCAACCACTGACAAGGGCGCCAGGGTCAAGATTGATGCTGCCTCATTTGACCAGCTCGTTCTCTGGCTTAACAACCTGCAAACGCAATATGGCATATCCGTAATTTCGGCAAACCTCGATCGACACAGCAAACCCGGCACCATTAATGCCCGTTTAACGCTCAACCGCAATTAATGCGAACACGAACCTATATACTCACCGGCATTATCGCCTACCTGGTTTTCCTTATAGCCACCATACCGGCAGCCCCTGTTATCGGCCTGGTAAAGAAAAACTTACCCGCAACAATTGGTCATGTATACGGCACCCTTTGGCAGGGGTACGCCAGCACTTTACAGGCTCCTAACGGTATCAGGCTGGACAATATCCACTGGACGTTCTTACCTTCACGCCTGCTACTGGGTAAAGCCGCCGTTAACATTGATGCAGAACTGCTGAATAATGCTATTTCTACTGAGGTAGCAGCAGGCATCACCGGAAAGCTTACAGCCAAAGATTTACAATTAAACCTAGCAGCCGAGGAAGTGGCCTCACTGATCAATCTACCTATTGGCGAACTGACCGGCGACTTCAACATCATGATTAACCACGCCAGCTGGTCCAACGGTACTGTGCCCATAGTCGATGGCAGGATCGACTGGAAAGATGCAACACTCACCATCGCCGAGATGGTTGACCTGGGTCGTGTTTCGGTATTAATCAGTGAAGAAGATACTTCGCCGTTATCAGCAACACTCAACAATAGCGATGGCGATCTTCGTCTCAACGGCACTGTTACTACAACTGCGACCGGTGATTATGATCTGCAACTAAGCATGAAACCATTGGCCAGCGCGAGTACAAAT
>JARFRD010000193.1 GCA_029287435.1 Gammaproteobacteria bacterium | reverse complement strand
GGATAGCTCAATGCGTGTTCTCAGGGCAATCCGGACCCCGTTTCATGCCCATTTCCGGGCATTTAACGCTCAAACCTCTGATTACACAGAGCACCATATGCTTATATAAGCATCATCAATGCCACTTTCTATATTTGCTTTAAAAACAGACACATAACGCAAATAAGGTAATTGGGACGTCGTTCTTACGCACCAGAATGGACAACGACAACCTTAGAAAGCACCAATTTGGTGCATTCTTTATTTGCACCCCGGGGTTTGAAAATCCCGCATCGGTCTTGTTCTTAATGCTGAGAGGAAGACTGACTCTTCGGCCGCCCTGGCCGGGTCTATCAATCATGTAATTGAAGCACACAGGCATAACAAAGCTCTTCAACCGATCGCTGAAAGTCGCGGCTGAGTTTGCTCGTCAGGCCAATGAGGAGTTTTAGGAGCTACTAATGAGGGGATTCAGTTCGGGTTTATGTATTCTGGGTCTGAGGCAAATATGGCGCTTACGCTTCCCGTACTTGAATATTCAGGTATTCAAAAAGTATTTAATTGTACTCTCCAGGTAAATCGTTTTTTATAACGGTAACCTTGCCAACTTTCTTACCTGATATTCTCAATAATTCATCACCTGAAAATTCGTAACCAAGCTTTAGCGCTATTCGCGCAACATCATCGGCTGTGGATGTAGCGAGCACCTCATCTTTAAGCGCAGGGTCAGACTGCATTTTCTCTAAAAATGCCTTGAGTTGATCTAAAGCCATATTCGAAATTCCTATTGTCGCCAGCTGTTCATATATTAATCAAAAAAACCCTTACAGGTTTAAAGCAAATTCTACTCTTCTTTCAAGATATAGTGAATGAGTGTATCTCCCGGAAGACTTGATATATTGCGCAAGAAAAGGCATAACAATGGCAATCACTCATCACGAGCGTTATGGAACCTAAATACCCATTCACACAAACTTTCGAAAAGTTACCCGAGCAGCTCCCTATATATCCTTTGGAGAATGCGTTGCTCCCCGGCGGTGAACTCCCGCTGGAACTCTCTGAGCCTGTTGATCTGGCACTATTTCTGAGCGCTCTTAAAGCCGATCAACTGATCGGCATGGTGCAGCCTCAGCGCAACAACGCGGAACATCGCATCTATGAGACAGGGTGTGCGGGCCGGATCAGGCAGTACCGGGAGAGAAAAGACGGTCGACTGAACATCATGCTAACAGGTGTTTGCCGCTACAGGATAATCGAGGAAACGCGCCATGAGGATGGTTATACCATAGCCAAAGTGGACTGGAGTGATTTCGAAAACGATTACGAAACAGAAGACATCGAGTCATCGACCGTTGGAAATTTTAAACAAACATTGCGCAATTACTTCGATCGGCACAATATGCAGGTAGACTGGAAAGTTCTGGACAAGTTACCTATCGAACAGGTGGTGAATAATCTTATTCTGGTGATAAATCTTGATATCGATAGCAAGCAGCGACTACTTGAGTCACGCACTGTCAAACATCGCCTGGAATTGTTTTCTGAACTGCTGGAAAATAAGGTAGACCCGATAGTGGCGCCTCCGCCTCAGGGCACTCATGTAAATTAGTCGAAGAGCAACCGAAACACCCGCACTAAAGCGATGCACTCAAGCAGACGAAAGATTGACTGATGAGTAACAAAGTGAAAATTCGATATTGCACGCAATGCCGTTGGCTATTGCGATCAGCCTGGATGGCCCAGGAACTGCTCACCACATTTGATACCGAGATTAACGAGCTTACACTTCAACCAGGCAGTGGCGGCATCTTTGAAGTAATTGCAAATGACACCCTCGTATGGTCGAGAAAGGATGCTGGCCGATTTCCTGAAATTACTGAATTGAAACAGTTGGTGAGAGATGTACTGGCGCCAGACAAGGATTTGGGTCATTCGGACAGGAAAAAGTGAGTGTTGGGTATTCGAATGCCTGTACGACTGGAACAGGCTGACTGACAACGCGCCGCAGTGAGATGCACTACTCGCCACGCTCGCTGTGCGCTGCCAGGCACTGAGGTTAGAGCCATATACACATGAACACATATCACGGTAGCTGCCATTGCGGAAAAGTTAAATTTTCAGTACTGGCAGAAATAGATAAAGTAGTTTCATGCAACTGCTCCATCTGCTCAAAAAAAGGTGTGCTACACCATCGCGTCTCTGCAGAGCAGTTTAATTTATTACAAGGAAAAGAATACTTGTCTCTGTATCAATTTGATACAAAAGAAGCAAAGCATTTCTTTTGCAAACTATGTGGAATCCACCCATTCAGCAACCCCAGGTCAGCACCCGAAATGTACAGTATTAATGTAAGGTGTCTTGATGATTACGACCTTGAAGCAGAAAATTTCGAGATGATTGAATTTGATGGTCGCAATTGGGAGGAGGCTGTAGCAAAACTGAATGCGCAATTAGACACTAACTAATAGCTTCGGCGAAAAAAGAACAAGGTGCTCTTTGTAAAAACCAGCTTATTACGTCACTCAAACCTAACATTACGCACCCAGGGAACTGAATCATGAGTAATCCGGTTATCGCGGATAACAAGCCTGTTAAAGTCAACTTATCAAAAGGCGACGAATACCATTTTTGCACGTGTGGCCGCTCCAAAAGTCAGCCTTTTTGTGATGGCTCTCATGTCGGTACAACATTTACTCCAAAAGTAATTGTCGCTGAAGAAGACGGCGATGCTTATTTATGCGCATGCAAACACAGTAGCAACAGACCTTACTGTGACGGCACGCATAAGAATTTTGAAGACGACCAGATCGGCAAAGAAGGCCCGGGATTAAAGTCCGAGGCTTCAGAGACGCCAGTCGCAGTCGCGACAAATGAAGAACCCACGGTTGAATTTATTCATCAGCTAGCCAGGGAAGGTCTATCGACGATGGGACACCACGGCCCCATGACCTCTATGGGGGTTCCCCGGCATGAACTGCCACACTGGAATGATCTGCAAATCATGGTGGCACAAATCGCAACAAAACCCCTGATGGAAGACCATCCCGTTGCTACCGAGCTTGTTATCGGGCCTGAATCCAAAAAGCCTTTATCCCTGATGATCCCATTGTTCGTATCTGACATGAGCTTTGGCGCCTTATCAGAAGAAGCAAAAATCGCCCTCGCAAGAGGCGCGGAAATGGCAGGTACCGGTATTTGCTCGGGCGAAGGCGGCATGCTGCCTGAAGAACAGGCTGAAAACTCTCGCTATTTCTACGAATTAGCCAGCGCCCAGTTCGGTTATCAGGAAGACCTGTTAAACAAGGTACAGGCCTTTCATTTCAAAGGTGGCCAGGGCGCCAAAACCGGTACGGGCGGCCACCTGCCCGGTAACAAAAACAAAGGAAAAATATCTGAAGTTAGAGGTATACCCGAAGGTCAGCCCGCAATTTCACCACCTACTTTCAAAGATCTGTCGACGGTGTCTGATTTTAAAAAGTTTGCTGATCGTGTAAGAGAAATAACTGGCGGCATTCCGGTTGGCTTCAAACTTAGCGCAAACCACATTGAAAAAGATATTCAATTTGCTCTGGATGCCAGCGCGGATTACATCATACTGGATGGGCGTGGAGGTGGTACCGGCGCCGCACCGGAAATGTTTCGAGATCATATCAGTGTTCCAACCATTCCAGCATTGGCAAGGGCTCGTCGCTATCTCGATGAACAGGGCGCAAGCGGGCGAGTGACATTGATTGTTACCGGCGGTTTACGTGTACCGATTGATTTTGTTAAGGCCCTGGCCCTGGGCGCTGACGGCATTGCTATCTCCAACAGTGCGATGCAGGCTATTGGTTGTGTTGCAGCACGCATGTGTAATACAAATAACTGTCCCGCGGGTATTGCGACACAAAAAGAAGAATTACGATCAAAATTGAATATTCAGAATTCTGCCAATCAACTCAACAACTTTTTTACAGCTTCCACTGAACTCATGAAAGTAATGGCTCGCGCCTGTGGTCACGATGCTCTGAGTAAATTCGAAAAACAAGACCTGGCAACATGGCATCGCGAAATCGCTTCATTGTCAGGCGTCAAATACTCAGGTCTTGAAATTCAATAAAGAATGTATAGCGTTCAACTACAGTCGCCTACCTAATGCTACGGCTGAGTTAAATCCCTGGATGTATTTTCAAAACAAATCGGCCACGAGAGTTAAATGCTAGATTTTATTAGCTCTCCGTATTTTGTCGCTTTCTTGTTCTTCCTGGTGGCTTTTGCCTATTCATCTGTTGGCCTGGCGGGCGGCTCATCCTATACGGCACTCATGGCCATACTGGGCTTTAGCACACTCGCTATACCGATGATCTCATTAACGCTGAATGTGCTTGTTTCCTCGATTGGTGCTTTCAATTTTATTCGCTACAAGCACGCACGAATAAATTTAATACTGCCCTTTCTTGTTACCTCGATCCCGATGGCGTACATCGGTGGCGCACTGCATTTACCCAAAGAAATTTTTTACTGGTTACTACTCGCGTCTTTAATTTTAATAGTAGCGAGAATATATTTCTGGAGCGACGTTTCGCTAGCACTGAACTTATCGCGCCGATCAAAATTATATATTGCCCTGCTAACAGGTGGCATATTGGGTCTTATAGCAGGCATGCTTGGAATAGGTGGCGGCGTCTTTCTTGTGCCGCTTATTATCCTGCTTGGTTTAGGCACGGTGAAGGAGGCGGCCGCCTGTGGCATTATATTTATCTGGGTCAACTCCATATCCGGACTGGCATCAAGGCTACAATACAATGCTATTGATCTAAGCGAATATATCCCATTAATTATCGCAGTTATTATCGGCGGTACATTAGGCTCCTTTGCTGGCGCCGCAAAATATTCACCAAAATTAATGGAAAAAATATTAGGCGTAATTATTATCGTTGCAATTGGATTTTTACTAAGAAAACTCCTATTGATTTAAGCATTCAATCTTCACAAACCCTGCTTCCATTTAAAAATATGCGAATAGTTTTCCTAATCATTTATTCTGTCTTTCTAGTTTCCTGCTCAAGCACGCCGCCCAGCAACATTACTGACAGCTGTGAAATATTCAGGGAAAAAGATGACTGGTACGACGACAGCAAAGACAGCTACGAGCGCTGGGGCGTTCCCATTCATGTGCAGCTCGCCATCATTCACCAGGAATCGCGATTCAAGCACGACGCCAAAACCGAGATGGAGTATTTATTCTGGTTTATACCAACTGGTCGTAAATCGTCTGCCTATGGTTATGCGCAGGCCAAGGACGAAACCTGGGACTGGTATATAAAATCAACAGGCAATCGCGGTGCTGATCGAGACGACTATGAAGACGCGGTCGATTTTATCGGCTGGTACGGCAGGCGAAGTTATGACACCCTAAAGATATCCAAATGGGATGCATACAACCAGTACCTGGCTTTCCATGAAGGCCATGGCGGTTATAAGCGTAAAACCTATAATCAAAAACCCTGGTTGAAAAAAGTTGCTAAAAATGTAGACAAGCTTGCGTCTACCTATCACACACAACTTGCACGCTGTGAAGATGAATTAAATTCCAGCTGGTGGTTCTGGTAACAGCTACAAAACCCGGTCACGACAGGCCCCGGTAATCTGCTTGTTATCAGTCACTGCAGGCAACATCGACTAACAAGTTATAATCCTGTCCATGCTTCAATTCAATGATCTCTCTCTTCGCCGCGGCCACCGACTGCTGTTTGAGCATGCAGGATTCCAGGTATTTCCCGGACAGAAAATCGGCATAACCGGTGCCAACGGCTGCGGCAAGTCGAGTTTGTTCGCACTCATTCTCAACCAGTTACACGCAGATACCGGTGACTGCCTGTACCCAAAACACTGGGTGGTTGCCCACGTAGCACAGGATATGCCCGCAGATAAGCGCGCAGCGATTGAATATGTACTCGATGGAGATACTGAACTGCGCCGGGTTGAGGCCGCGCTGGTCCAGGCCGAGGCAGACGATGACGGCATCATGCTGGCGTCCCTGCACGCAAACTACGATAATATCGGCGGTTACAGCGCGCGCAGTCGCGCCGCTCAACTGATGAGTGGGCTGGGCTTCAGCGCCAGGGATGAAAGCCGACCTGTTGACGAGTTTTCCGGTGGTTGGCAAATGCGGCTGAATCTTGCCCGTGCGTTGATGTGCCGTTCTGATCTGTTACTGCTTGACGAGCCCACTAACCACCTCGACCTGGATGCCGTGATCTGGCTGGAAGGATGGTTGCGCGCCTATACCGGCACCTTGTTACTGGTATCGCATGATCGTGATTTTCTCGACAGTGTTGCCAGCCACATCGCTCATATCGAGCAACAACGAATAACGCTTTATAGTGGCAATTATTCTGCGTTCGAACACATTCGTGCAGAGCGCCTCGCTAATCAGCAATCTGCCTATGAAAAGCAACAACGTGAAATCGCGCACATGCAATCATTCGTTGATCGATTCCGTGCCAAGGCAACCAAGGCCCGGCAAGCACAAAGCCGGTTAAAAGCACTGCAACGCATGCAGGATATCGCGCCGGCACACGTGGACTCACCATTCCATTTTTCACTGCGCGAACCCGAGAAACGCCCGCACACCCTGTTACGGCTGGATCATGTTAATGCCGGCTACGCTGATACCACGATCATCAATAACATCGAACTCAACATATTGCCAGGCGATCGTATCGGCCTGTTAGGCCGGAATGGCGCAGGCAAATCAACCCTGATCAAACTGCTGGCCGGTTCGATGCAGGGTGGATTAATGCTGCAGACAGGTGCTCGTGAAGCCCATAAAGATACTCGTATCGGCTACTTTGCACAGCACCAGGTCGAACAGTTGCACCCGGAACATTCACCTTTGGAACACCTGCAACAACTTGATCCAAAAGCACGAGAATCCGAGCTGCGAAATCATCTAGGTGGCTTTGGCTTTTCCAGCGATCGCGCACTTGCACCCGTTGGCCCGTTTTCCGGTGGTGAGAAGTCACGACTCGTACTTGCAATGCTGGTCTATCAGCGCCCCAACCTGTTATTACTGGATGAGCCCACTAACCACCTCGACCTTGAAATGCGTCAGGCCCTCGCCGTTGCATTACAGGAATTCAGCGGTGCAATGGTCATCGTATCGCATGACCGCCACCTGCTTCGTGTAACCTGTGACCGTCTTATGCTGGTACACGACTCTCGTGTCGATGACTTTCCACTGAGTCTGGATGATTATCCCAGGTGGCTCAACGAGCAGAACAAACTCGCCACTGCGGATTTAAAAACCGCTGACAACCCGGAACAGGTGATAAACAACGGTGTAACCCGAAAAGACAGAAAACGCTTACAGGCAGAACAACGTAAACTTCTGCAGCCTTTGCGCAAGCGCGTATCTCAAGCGGAACAAAAACTTGATGCGTTACACAGCACGAGGTCTGAACTCGAGAAACAACTCGCTGACCCGGAAATTTACAGCGAAGATAACAAGTCCCGCTTACAGCAATGTCTGCTCGAAAAGGCCGACGTCGACAAACAGTATGAAGCAGTGGAGGCCGAATGGATGCTGGCCAGTGAAGCGCTAGATGATTTCACCGCTCAAATGCCTGCAATAGAATAACTGTTTTAACAAATCTACGGGGAAACAGGATGCTGCTCATGAACAAAACTAAAACACGACTTGAGGTCAAGCGCTTTCAGGATATTCCCAATGTCGGCAAGGCTATTGAAAAAAGCTTCATAACTCTAGGTTTTACTCAACCCGTTGAACTGGCTGGCAAGGATCCTTACCAACTGTATGAAGACCTTTGCACAGTGACGCATACCAGGGTCGACCCGTGCGTGATGGACATATTTATCTCTGCCGTGCGCTACATGGAGGGCGAAGCGCCCAAAAAATGGTGGGAATACACCGCCGAGCGTAAAAAAAACACCCGTTCGAACTAGAACCTGCATCGACTAATGTATGATTGCCTTACTCATGGGCCTTGTTGAATATGTTATTCAAATAAACCCTCACCCCAGCAAAAAAACAAATAAGCATATTAGCCAAAGGTAATTTATGAAACTCGAATCTCTCGCACTCCATCATGGTTATGAATCAGAGGCCACCACCAAAGCCGCGGCAGTACCGATTTATCAAACCACATCCTATACATTTGATGATACCCAGCACGGCGCTGATCTGTTTGACCTGAAGGTTCCCGGTAATATCTATACACGCATCATGAATCCTACGACTGACGTACTCGAGCAGCGTCTGGCCGCAATGGAAGGTGGTGTTGGTGGACTGGCACTGTCGTCCGGTATGGCTGCCATCACCTATGCAATCCAGTGTATCTCGGAAGTAGGCACCAATATCGTCAGCACCAGCCAACTCTATGGTGGTACCTACAACCTGTTTGCCCATACTTTTCCAAGACAGGGTATCGAAGTTCGCATGGTGTCCGCCGATGACTATGAAGGCTTTGATAATGCGATTGATGAAAACACACGGGCTGTTTTTTGCGAATCCATCGGCAACCCTGCGGGTAACGTGGTTGATATAGCCAAACTTGCAGAAATCGCGCACAAGCATGGTGTGCCACTGATGGTGGATAACACAGTAGCAACACCCTACCTGTGTCGCCCGTTCGAACTGGGTGCTGATATCGTGATCCACTCACTGACCAAGTATATTGGTGGTCACGGTAATTCGATCGGCGGCATTATCATTGATTCTGGCAACTTTGACTGGGTCGCTAACAAGGAGCGTTTCGCCATGCTGAATGAACCGGATCCTTCTTACCATGGTGTTGTATATACCGAAGCACTCGGCCCGGCCGCCTATATCGGCCGCTGCCGCGTTGTTCCGCTGAGAAATACCGGTGCTGCACTGTCACCGCACAGTGCTTTTCTGATCCTGCAAGGTCTGGAAACACTTGGTCTCAGGATGGAACGGCATTGTGAGAATGCCGAGAAGCTGGCTGATTACCTGAAGAATCACCCTAAAGTGAAATGGGTTAACTATGCCGGCCTCAGCGACAGCCCTTATAACGAAGCTTGCCAGAAAATTACCGGCGGCAAGGCATCCGGTATTCTCAGTTTCGGTATTGAAGGTGGTATCGAGGCGGGTAGCCAGTTTATCGATGCACTGCAAATGATCTTGCGCCTGGTGAATATCGGTGACGCTAAATCACTGGCCTGTCACCCTGCATCAACAACGCATCGCCAGTTGAATGAAGATGAACTTGCGACTGCCGGTGTTAGCCAGGACCTGGTGCGCATCTCTGTTGGTATCGAGAACATTGACGACATCATCGCTGATGTAAGCCAGGCGCTCGACAGTGTTAAATAAGGCAGACTGTATTATTTACCATCAGCATGGTGAAACATGGACTCACTCGTAACCGCTGACTGGTTAAGCCAGCACCTGGATGATCCTGATCTGGTTGTGCTTGATTGCAGCGTAACCACGCTATCTGAAGATGATGGTAGTTACCATAACGTAAGTGGTCTTGCTGAATATAATAAGGACCATATCCCAACCGCCGGATTTGCAGACCTGAAGGGCGATCTTTGTGATGGCAGCAGCCCGATTGAATTTGCCTTACCGACACCTGAACAGTTTTGTGCCGCGATGGGTGCTTTAGGTGTTGGTGACGATTCCCGGGTTGTACTCTATGACACGAGTTATTCGGCCTGGGCAGCACGTGTATGGTGGATGCTACGCTGGGTTGGGTTCGATCATGCGGCGCTGCTCGATGGTGGATTAAAGGCCTGGATCGATGAAGAGCGTGCACTTTCTACCGAACCAGCCAGCAGACCCACAAAGCAACTGACAGCTTCACCTCGGCCGGAACTGATTGCTGATCGGGACGAGGTGCTGGCCAACATTGACGATCACCATGCGCGTCTTATCGATACACTACCCGAGGCGTATTACCGCGGAGAAGCAAGCCTTTACTCTCGTCCAGGCCATATTCCCGGTGCAGCGAATATCTGTGCGCTTGATCTACTCGATGAATCCGGTCACTTTAAATCGAAACAGGAACTGGCAGCCATGCACCCACAAGATCATAATGTCCGCGCCATTACATATTGTGGTGGTGGCATTATGGCATCAGCCAGTGCCTTTATTATGACCCGCCTTGGTTTCACCGACGTTGCCGTCTACACAGCATCCCTGCAGGAGTGGGCAACAGATCCATCGAATCCGATGGTTTGTGACATTAACTAAAGTATCTGACGCAGCATAAATAAAGCTGCACTTTGTTGGAAAAAAACACGGGCACATGAGAAGTGTGCCTGTGTTCCTTGTTTTGAGATTAAGCCAGCTTTCTTGACTACCTTAATGTGCAGTACCAAAAGAAAGATCAACTACGTTTGCTATCGGAGGCAGCCCGGCAAATGCACCGCCCTGTGTTAATGGACCACCTATCTGATTGGCAAGCCACCCGAGTCGAGCGAACTCGAATTTCGCCCATACCTGTCTAATCCAATGGTTGTTGTTGCGCCTAAAAACCATGCGCTGGCCAGTGAAAAAAACTTTCCTTTGTAGGTTATTGCACAAGAGTACTTCATTATGCGTGAACGGGGTTCCGGTACGCGTATTTCAGTCGAGGATAAATTTGCCGAGCACAATCTTGACCTGAATATTCGTATGGAGCTTGGTAACAATGAATCAATCAAACAGGGCGTTACCGGCGGTCTGGGCATCGCTGTTCTTTCTTTGCATACTCTGACGAGCGGAGACAGGGCAGAGCTGACTGTTCTTGATGTTGAGGGCTTTCCGATTTCCTGGCAATGGTATGTTGGTCATCCACGGGGTAAAAGGCTTTCTTTAATAGCAAAAACCTTCATCGATTTCATGTACGAAGAAGGCCCATCACTACTACCTTCCAATATTATTGATACTGCTTCCAGATAATTTTGCGCAACCCTTTTTCTTTATTACAGAATCTTTTCGGGTTATTCTTATTTTTTCATGACAAAGCAAATATACCATGAGATGTAACCCTGACCGCCTTATCGAAGCCCTTATAGCTGCTGAACTCATGGAAATGCAGTTGCAGAAAGCTGCAAAAAAAGCACAACAGCTTAAGAAAACCAAGACCTATGCAGTAACCGTATCACGTGGTTTCGGATCAGGCGGTAA
>JARFRD010000190.1 GCA_029287435.1 Gammaproteobacteria bacterium | reverse complement strand
TCATCATAAGTCACGCTTGTCGCAGTACCGGTTATACCGTCCGCATTAACTGAGCCGGTGACCACAACGCGCATACCGATAGCAAGATCGCTCTCGCTCAGCGAAGTGTCATCATCAACATCAAAAGTTGAACTGGTGGTTTCGAACTCGACTCCATTCACAAAAATACTACCGAACCCGGTAATCGTGCCGGATGACACATAACCACTACCGCCAATACCGGCTGTTGTGGTTTCATCGCCACAGGCGGCAATGAGTAAAGCGGACGTCAGTGTTACTGAACTGAATAAGATTGAATTTTTCATGACTGTGAGCCCTCGTCGTTCTCTTGCTCGTAGTAATAAACACCCAGGCTGACGTAGTGTGATTCTTTGTCGTCTTTATCAGCTTCGTGCTGGCTTAGCCATGCATCGAGTTCTTCGAGCAAAGCCTGGGAACGGTTGCGTGAATATTCCTTGAATGCGGGTAATGCATCGGAACGGATCTGCGTATTGGAAACTTTGCGCTGGAACCATCGCTCTGTTTCATCCGATGTGAGGTTATGGTCAACACTACTGATCAGCTCGTGGGTGTCCTTGCCCAGGATGCGAATAATCTCTTCGGGATCCCTGCCCGGGACATAGGCATTACGCACCAGGTGAACCAGGCCGTCTTTCACCTCGACACTGTTGGAAGCCTCCAGCAGTTTCAGCATTGCCTTGGTCGGTATATCCCCGCTGTATTTTTTTACCAGGTCGGCAAAGCTGTTTTCCGAGCTATCCAGTGACAACGCTTTTGGGTTACCTTCTTCGTAAGAGAAATTGTCATCATTCAACCAGCCGCTAATAACGCGAATGGCGCGGTTGAATTTCTGTTCGGTCTGCTCGGTTTCGCTTTCGTCCAGTTCAGTCAGACGCTTGACCTCTTTGCGTGAAAGGCCGGTTTCTGCTGATACGCTGGATATCGAGACCTTGGTTTTATTACGACGCGCCTGTTCAAAAGCTTCATCCACGTACGCCTTGCGCACCAGCTCTTCGAGACTGCCGCACGAGATGCCGTTTCTGAGTAGAATACGAACCATTGGCCGCAGTATCTGTGCGATGGCTCTGAAGAGTGTATTGTGTGGCGTGTTCTCCATATATTGGGAAAATAATCCCAAATTATGGTTTTGTCAAGCGTTAATACATTTTTATCGACCCATACTAAAACACTTGGTTCACTGAATTCCGCAAATAATTCAAAAAATCAGTATGTTACGAATATATACCTCACCACGCGAACGCATGCTTAGATTCTGGTGTCTCGACAGATAATGAACTGGTCCTATATCTTCGACATCGTCAAGCAACATAAATCGACGCTGATTGTTGCCAACCTGATTGCCATCATGTCAGCACTGCTGAGCGTGCCGGTACCGTTATTGATGCCGATGCTGGTCGATGAGGTGCTGCTGGATAAACCCGGCATGATTATCGACTTTCTGCAATCGATATTTCCGGAGCAGTGGCTGGGGCCAATTGCGATTATCGGCATCATAATGCTGGTCAGCATGTTACTGCGCTTTGGATCACTCATGCTCGCCGTGCTGCAGACACGTGAATTTACCCGCATCGCCAAAGACATCAGTTATCGCATTCGTAAACAGATGCTGTCACACCTGCAGACGATTTCCATGGCAGAGTATGAAACCATGGGCACCGGTTCGGTTACCTCGCACTTCGTCACTGATGTGAATGCCGTCGACGAGTTTCTGGGCAGCACCCTGAGCAAGTTCATCGTAGCCGTACTGACGATCATCGGTGTTGCCATCATTCTGCTCTGGATGCACTGGCAGCTGGCCCTGTTTATCCTGTTGATGAATCCTGTGGTTATTTATTTCACCATGGTGATGGGTAAAAAGGTAAAGACTCTCAAGCGCAAGGAGAATACGGCGTTTGAGCTTTTTCAGCAGGCCTTGAGCGAAACGCTCGATGGTATCCAGCAAATTCGTGCGAGTAATCGGGAAGGGCATTACCTCGAGCGTGTCTCGGCAAGGGCCAGACAGCTGCGCGAGCACATGACAGCATTCGGCTGGAAAAGTGACGCGGCTAATCGACTTTCATTCTTCATTTTTCTGATGGGCTTCGAACTGTTTCGTGGCATCAGCATGGTGCTGGTTTTATTTACCGGCCTGTCGATTGGCGAGATGTTTGCCGTATACGCCTACCTCTGGTTCATGATGAATCCGGTGCAGGAGGTGCTCAGTATTCAGTACAGTTACTACAGTGCCAATGCGGCACTGGAGCGCATCAACCGTCTGCTGCACCTGGAGCAGGAGCCGGTATACGAACATAAAACCAATCCGTTTAGCGGTAAGCACACGGTTGGGCTGCGGGTTGAAAATATCTGCTTTTCCTACGGTGAAGAATTCAATGTTCTCGATGGTGTGAGCCTGGAGATCAGGGCCGGTGAAAAGGTTGCGCTGGTGGGTGCCAGTGGCGGCGGTAAATCCACCCTGGTGCAGATCATTCTTGGCCTTTATCCGGCCAAGTCGGGTGAACTGTATTTCGATGATGTCAATGTGCGTGATATTGGTCTTGATGTGGTGCGTCAAAATGTTGCCACGGTGTTGCAGCATCCGGCGATGATGAATGACACTGTGCGCGAGAACCTGAGTCTGGGTCATGAACACAGCGACGAAGAATTGTGGCAAGCTGCAAACATCGCCCAGTTAAAAGAGGTGATTGAAGGCATGCCTAATGGTTTGGATACCATTATTGGTCGCAGCGGCATACGCCTGTCTGGCGGTCAGCGTCAGCGTCTGGCGATTGCGCGAATGATTCTGTCGGATCCCAAAGTGGTGATTCTCGACGAGGCAACCTCGGCGCTCGACACGGAAACAGAAGCCCGCTTACACACGGCGATGCATGCTTTCCTGCAAGACAGGACAACCTTGATCATCGCGCACAGGCTCAGTGCAGTCAGGCAGGCCGACAGGGTTTTGGTATTTGATGCCGGACAGATCATTGATGAAGGTCGCCATGATGAACTGATCAGCAGGGATGGCCTGTATCGCGACCTTTATGCACAACATTAAATTGATATGAGCACAGCATTAAATCGATAGGACTCAAACATTTCAGGAATTCAATATGAAACCTAATAGCATCATAAAAGTAACATGCCTCCCCCTGGTACTGTTGTTATCTTGCCAGGGTGTTGCAGCACCATTCAGCAAGGGCAGCCATGCACTATCGGTTATCGTTGGCTCGGGCACTTCGTTTAACGATGATTACGTAATACTTGGCGGTGGTTACGGCTACTACGTGGTCGATGGTCTTGAGATCGGCATCGACGCACAAACATGGCTGAGCGGCGATCCATCAATCACTAAAATCAGTCCACAGATAAAATACGTGTTTACCCAGCCACAAGCAGTCAAGCCTTATGTTGGTGTGTTTTTCAGACGGACCTATATTGATGGTCTCGACGACCTTGACTCAACCGGCTATCGAGCAGGCCTCTACTTTATGCCGCAGAAAAATTTCTATTTCGGCGGTGGCGTCGCCGTTGAAAACTACAGCGACTGCAATGAATCCGTATACACTGACTGCTCAACCACTTACCCCGAGATTCTGTTCTCGTTCGCGCTCTAATACCCGCGCTTGCGAACCCAAGGCAGGTTAATTCTTATCAAAAAAATGTCCTGATAGTTGCTCTCTATCAAGCTTATATAAATTAGTTAATAGTAATATACTGATTTTATGCTTAAATAGCGTCATTAAATTTTTAGTAATTAATGGTGAGGACATCATGAAATTAATCAATACCGTGCTTTTTGCATCCGTATTTGCTGCACAGGCTCAGGCGGCTGATTGGCAGGCATTGCCAGAAACTGCGCCAGCGCCCGCAGATAATCCAACCACTGCTGCCAAGGTCGAACTCGGCAAAATGCTGTACATGGATCCGCGTTTTTCATCGACCGGGACCGTGTCCTGTAATTCCTGCCATAACGTGATGGAAGGCGGTGATGACAGCCGTAGCGTTTCCATGGGCGTGCATGGTAAGACCGGTGGTCGTAATGCGCCTACCGTATGGAATGCTGCATTCCACGGTGTTCAGTTCTGGGACGGTCGTGCACCACTGCTTGAAGACCAGGCTAAAGGCCCCGTGGCCAACCCTGTCGAGATGGGTATGGAAGACGTGGAAACTGCCATGGATCGTGTGCGCAAGATTCCTGGATACAAACCTTACTTCGACAAGGCGTTTGGTGAAAACAGTATGACTGTGGACAATGCAGCCAAGGCCGTTGCTGCTTTCGAGCGTACACTGATCACGCCAAACAGTGCTTATGACAAGTACGTAAAAGGCGACAAGAAAGCCATGAGCGAACAGCAGGTTCGCGGTATGGAGAAATTCGCTGCTACCGGCTGCACTGCCTGCCACTCGGGTCCGGCTTTCAATGGACCACAAAAGCTGGGCGAGGGTTTCTATTCGAAATTCCCGACATTTGCTGATAACGCCTATGCCAGCAAATACAAGTTTGCTGATGACAAGGGTCGTGAAGAAGTGACCGGCAAGGCGGCTGACCGTAATATGTTCCGCGTTGCTACGCTGCGTAACATCACGGATACGGCACCATACTTCCATAACGGTTCGGTGAATGATCTTGGTGAAGCCGTTCGCGTCATGGCCAAGACCCAGCTGAACCAGGATCTGTCAGATGCCGATGTTGCCGACATTGTTGCTTTCCTTGGTGCATTGACGGGTGAGTACCCTGAAATCACCATGCCGAGACTGCCAGCGACTGCAGGCACCAGTATTGTTGCGGACTAATCTCGCTAGCGGCGAGTAATATCCGCGGGCTGGTGTGTTAATATTTGCCAGCCCGCTTTTTTACCGGAGAATACATGTGGCAACTGTTGAATTAACCAAAGACACCTTCAAGGACATGATCACAGGCAATGATGTCGTGCTCATTGATTTCTGGGCTCCGTGGTGTGGGCCGTGCAAGTCTTTTGCGCCGATATACGAATCCGCATCCGAGAAACATGAAGGTGTGGTGTTTGCAAAGGTCAACACCGAAGAAGAGCAGGAACTGGCTGCAAGTTTCCAGATACGCTCGATCCCGACGCTGATGATGTTCCGCGAACAAATCGCGATATTTTCACAGGCTGGCATGCTGCCGGAGTCAGCACTGGATGAGCTGATTGGAAAAGCGAAAGAGCTTGATATGGACAAGGTCAGGGCAGAAGTAGAAGCCCAGCAAGCGGGTAACGCCTGAGTCGATTGATTCATTGCTGATTAAAAAAGGGACCTGTACAGGTCCCTTTTTTATTGAACGACTTATAGCTGGATATTATTTAAGGCTGGCTTTTTTCTGGTTGAGTTTTTCCAGCTCGGCTTCACTTCTTTCCACCTGCCGGGCGAGCGTACGCTCTTCCTTGTTCACCTGCTGTAATTCGCTTTTCACGGTTTTCAGCTCCTTGCGCATGGCCTTTAACTTTTCAGTGTATTCAGCCTTGGCGGCTTCATACGCAGCATCTTTTTTCTTCGCAGGCTTTTTCACGACCTTGGGCCTGGTTGCAGTCGCCTCACGTTTTTTCTGTTTTGCGATCGGTTTTTCACCATCCTCAATCTTGGTGCGAATGATCTCAGGCTTCGATGAGGTTTTTTTCTGTGGCTGACTGGCGAGCGGTTGCAGTTTTATGCGTGAAGAGCGCAAGCCACGCAGGGCCGATTTAATCCGCTTCTGAATTTCTTCAACGGTACCCTGTCCATCAATGACGTGCAGATTTCCGGTCTTACCAAAATAGTCTGCCAGTGGATGGGTATGCATCTCGTACACACGTAAACGGCGGTCGATGGTTTCCTCGTTATCATCCGAACGGTGATGCAGGGTGCCGCCACAGTTGTCGCACTGGGTGTCAATTGCGGGTGGATTGGTAAACGAGTTAAACAGAGAGCCGCATGACAGGCAGGTCAGGCGCCCAACCATACGCTGCATCAGCAGATCAAAATCGACTTCAAACTGCAGCACGGCATCTATCGGTTTACCCAGACTGGCGAGCAGCTGATCGAGTGACATGGCCTGTTCCAGGTTGCGCGGAAAGCCATCCAGAATAAAGCCATTTTCGGCATCCGGGCGCATGATGCGCTCGCGGATCATACCGATGACGATATCATTCGGTACCAGCTGCCCGGCGTCCATCACAGCCTTGGCCTGGCGGCCAAGGGGTGTCTGTGCGGCAACAGCGGCGCGCAGCAGGTCGCCTGTAGAAATCTGCGGAATATTGTATTTTTCTGTCAGAAACTTCGCCTGTGTGCCTTTTCCGCACCCAGGTGCACCAATCAATACCAGTCTCACTTTTCTCTCCAATCAGCCAGTTAGCTGAACAATTTGGAGGATTCTATCCATTGTTCAGCGATTGTCGAGTGTTAACTGCGGAAAGCCGACTAATTTCATTGAAAGTCGATATAATTCGGCTGAAATCTGCGAAGACAGATACGGTTCCCGGGGATTTTCAAATCAGACGATGTATTACTTTTAACGTGGCTAGCGACAGAATGCTGACGGGGGCGGACAGTGCCTAGAGCTTTTGTCACCGACCACTCCGAGGTCTCGCGCACATTCAAGGCGCGCGCAATCTTTGCAGGTGTTTTCATCCTGTTACTGCTGAGTGCTTTGCTGGCCCGACTTGCCTGGCTACAAATCGTCGAATATGCCTATTTTGCCGATCTGTCGACTGAAAACCGCGTGCGTCTGATGGCGTTGCCGCCGAACCGCGGTTTGATCTTCGACCGCAATGGTGTCGTACTCGCCGAGAATCGCCCCACTTTCCATCTGGAACTTATTCCTGAACAGGTAGAGGACCTGGATGCGACCATATTTGGTCTGAGCGAGATTGTGATGATTCGCGAAGAGGATATCGAGCAGTTCTATACCTCCTTGCGTACACATCGCCCATTTGAAAATATCTCGCTACGTACCCGGTTGACAGACGAGGAGGTGGCTCTGCTTGCCGTCAACCGCCATCGTTTCCCGGGTGTAGATATCGTTGCGCGCCTCAGCAGGCATTATCCGCAGGGTATATCAACTGTGCACACCATTGGTTATGTCGGGCGAATCAGCGAAAAAGACCTGACGCGTATTGATGCGAGTAATTACCGCGGTACATCACACATTGGCAAGACCGGGCTTGAGCGTTACTACGAGGAAGAACTGCACGGCACTGTTGGTCAGCAGGAGGTCGAGGTCAACGCCGAGGGCCGGGTACTGCGGGTTATCGACAAGGTGCCGCCGGTTCCAGGTAAAAACCTGGTGCTGAATATCGACATGGAGCTACAGCTGCTCGCTGAAGAAATGCTGGGTGAATTTTCAGGTGCTGTTATCGTGCTCGATGCAAAAACAGGCGGTGTACTGGCTTTTGTGAGCAAGCCCGGTTATGACCCCAATCTTTTTGTACATGGTATTAGCGTAAAGGATTACAAGGCACTGAGAGAGGGTGATGAAAAGCCATTGTTCAATCGCGCCCTGTATGGGCAATACCCGCCAGGGTCGACTTTAAAGCCATTCATCTCCCTCGGCGGACTGGAATCGAGTTCAATCGGTTTATACGAGACCATTAAGTGCTGGGGACATTATTTGCTGCCTGGCGACAAAACCAGGCGCAAGTACCGCGACTGGAAAAAAGAAGGGCACGGCACCGTCGATTTCTATGACGCAATTTCACAATCGTGCGACGTCTATTACTACGAACTTGCACACCGTATGGGTATCGACCGTATCCACGATTTTCTCGACAAGTTCGGTTTTGGCCGCAAGACAGGTATTGACTTGCTTGGCGAACGTTCAGGGCTGTTACCGTCCAGGGATTGGAAAAAAAGAGTCCATTCAAAAGTCTGGTATCCGGGGGAAACCCTGATCGCGGGTATCGGCCAGGGTTATATGCTGGCAACGCCCCTGCAGCTGGCTGTTGCCACATCAGCACTGGCGAACAAGGGTAAAATGGTTCAGCCGAGGTTACTCAGGGAAATGCGTGATGCTGATGGTACCGTGTATGATCTGCTGCCGCAGAAAACTTCGCAGATCAAGCTCAAGGTACCCCAGCGCTGGGGTCATGTGGATAAAGGTATGCGCGACGTGTTACGTGGTGAGTGGGGTACGGCGCGTGCCACGGGCTGGGGCCTCAAGGTTGAAATGGCTGGTAAGACAGGCACTGCCCAGGTGTTTGGTATCGCGCAGGACGAGGAGTACGATGCAGAAACCATTGCACGCAAGCTGCGCGATCATGCCCTGTTTATCGCTTTTGCGCCGATCAAGGATCCGGAACTGGCCATCGCGATCATCGCTGAGAATGGCGAACATGGCAGTGCGATGGCACCGATTGCACGTGAAATTGCCCATAGATACCTGCTAGAGGAAGCGCCGGAGGAAAAAGAAGATGCCAAGTAAGTATCAGTTCGATGCTGCCTACGAAGGTCGCTTTGTACGTATCCTGCAGATGGTGCGCATCGATCCAGTCCTGCTGTTGGGCCTGCTGTTACTGGTGCTGGCCGGGCTGGGGATTCTGTATAGTGCCGGTGACCAGTCCGAGGTGCTGATGCAGAAACAGGTCGTGCGCCTGTCGATTGCCTTTCTGGTAATGCTGGTGGTGGCGCAGATTCCGCCAAACCAGCTGTATTTGTGGACCCCGTGGGTATTTGCGGTAGGTCTGGTGCTGTTGTTAATGGTGCTGTTTGCGGGCGAGGTGGGTAAAGGCGCGCAGCGCTGGCTGAAGATCGGTGTGCGCTTTCAGCCGTCAGAAATGATGAAGCTGGCGACGCCGTTGATGCTGGCCTGGTATTTATCAGAGAGGCCATTCCCGCCCGGGTTCCGCTCGCTGCTCACTTCGGCAGTGCTGGTGATCGTGCCGACCGTGATGATTGCCATGCAGCCGGACCTTGGTACCTCGCTGCTGGTCGCTGCCGCCGGTTTTTTTGTCGTGTTTTTTGCCGGTATTCGCTGGCGCGTACTGATTGGAACCGGGCTCGCCATGCTCGCCTTCATTCCGGTGCTGTGGCGGCTCATGCATGACTACCAGCGACAGCGCGTACTCACCTTGCTCGACCCTGAAAGTGATCCGCTCGGTGCCGGTTACCATATCATCCAGTCGAAAATCGCGATTGGTTCCGGCGGTATCTACGGCAAGGGATGGCTGAACGGCACCCAGTCGCAGCTGGACTTCCTGCCGGAGCGCTCGACCGACTTTATTTTCGCGGTGTTCGCAGAAGAATTTGGTATGATGGGAGCTGCTGTTTTGCTGGCCCTGTATGCGTTTATTATCGTACGCGGTCTGTACATTGCGGCACAAGCTAAAGATAATTTCAGCCGCTTACTCGCAGGTAGCCTGAGTATGACATTTTTTGTCTACCTGTTCGTGAATGTTGGCATGGTCTCAGGCATTCTGCCGGTGGTTGGTGTGCCATTGCCATTGATCAGTTATGGTGGCACATCACTGGTAACCCTGATGGCCGGATTTGGAATGCTGATGTCGATAAACTCTGACCGAAGATTGTTGTCAAAGTAACGGTAGCATCTGTGTTTATATGCATGCGGGCAGGAATGCCCGGTGAAGATTAAAAAAATAATAACGATTAGATACACCCGATGAAAAGACTTCTCCCCGTTTTTGGCCTTTTTCTTTTTGCTGTGCAGACTACCGTGCTTGCGGACTATAGCGAGCGTGACGATGTGCAGCAGTTCATCTCGGAAATGGTTCAAAAGCATGATTTTGACCGGGCAGAGTTGAACAAGAAATTTGCTGATGCGAACAGGCTCGACGGTGTTCTCGAAGCTATCGCAAAGCCGGCGGAAAAAGTTCTGACCTGGGAACAGTACCGACCTATCTTCGTCAAACCAAAACGTATCAACCTGGGTAATGAGTTTCTGCGAGAGTATCAACCTATCCTGGCGCGAGCTGAAAAAGAGTACGGTGTACCCGCAGAAATCATTACCGCGGTTATTGGTGTAGAGACTTATTACGGTCGACACAAAGGCAGGACAGATGTGTTTGACTCCCTGGTTACACTGGGATTTGACTACCCGCCGCGTGCCAAATTCTTTCGCAAGGAACTTGAGCAGTTTTTACTGCTGGCTCGAGAAGAAGGTATAGATCCGCGATCAATCAAGGGTTCGTATGCTGGCGCAATGGGCATGCCGCAGTTTATATCGAGCAGCTACCGGCATTATGC
>JARFRD010000171.1 GCA_029287435.1 Gammaproteobacteria bacterium | reverse complement strand
GATGCCATCACTACCGAGCAATGGCGAGAAAAGGACTTCAACCCGGTCTTGAATGAGAACGCTGAAAACAATAATCCTGTCGCCAATCTGGAAAATTCAGTTCTGTATCACATGCTGCGGCTGAAGCAGATACATCCGCAGGCGCGCACGGGTATGCTCAGTGATGCCTTTGATGTAAGAATTAGCAGGGAGCAGACCTGTCCCACTCTGGAAGAGTTCGATCAATACAAAATTGATCATCCTGAAGGTGGCATGCCTTATGCAATGCCTAACCTGAAACGGAGCGAGTACAACACGCTGGTACACTGGATCGCCCAGGGTGCGCCGATGCCAGATGATGAGCAGCCGTCTGATGTTGCTTTGAAACAGATCAAGGCATGGCAGGCGTTTCTGAATGGGGACAGCAATAAACAACAACTGATCAGCCGTTACCTTTATGAACACCTGTTCCAGGCGCGCCTTAATTTTGAGGGTACGGATAATCGTGAGTTCTATCGACTGGTGCGTTCGACCACGCCTCCGGGAACAGATACTGAAGTAATTCCAACGCGTCGCCCATATGGTGATCCCGCAGGTCCGGTTTATTACCGCTTTGTTCGTCACCAGGGCAGTATCGTTGCCAAGGATCACATGGTGTACAGGCTTTCCGACGCGCGCATGGCGCGATTCGAGGAACTTTTCTTTAAGCCTGATTATGAAGTTACCGAGCTACCGTCCTACGAACCGGTAGTCGCCTCAAACCCGATCAAAACTTTTGCGCAGATACCTGTTAAATCGCGTTACCAGTTTATGCTTGATGAAGCTCGCTTTTTCATTGAAGGCTTCATCAAAGGACCGGTATGCCGCGGGCAGGTTGCACTCAACGTGATCGAAGACCAGTTCTGGGTGGTGTTCTTTGATCCGGATGCGCCCATCATGACCTCGGATGATGACTTCCTGAACTCGATGTCAGATTATCTTGCGTCACCAACAGAAAAAGAAGATACCCTGAGATTGTTAGTTACACGCAATCACTACAAGAATTTATTCAGGAAGTATGTAGAGGCCAAGGAAAAAAATGTAAAAGACTTCGAGCCTGTAAATCTTGAACGGGCGATGTCATACATCTGGGACGGCAGTGGGCAAGGTAACAAGAAAAACCCAAACGCAGCACTCACCATATTCAGGCATCTCGATAGTGCTTCGGTCAATTATGGCTGGATCGGTGATTATCCGGAAACAGCCTGGATTATCGATTATTCAGTGCTTGAGCGAATTCACTATCTACTGGTCGCCGGTTTTGATGTCTACGGCAACGTTGGCCACCAGCTCAATACACGGCTGTACATGGATTTCCTGCGTACGGAGGGTGAAGATTATTTTCTGGCATTCCTGCCGGCTGACAAACGTTCGGATATTCGGGACTCCTGGTACCAGGGCATACGTGCGCACAATAAAGACGACGAAGGGGACACTACATGGCTCACTCAGGAGCTAGTAACAGGATACCAGTCAGATAATCCACAGCAGGAGTTGTTCAGAACCATTGAGCGCCACCTGGGCGACATTGCTGGCGAGGGCGACTTCATCAATCGTTGCCACGATGGCAACTGCGCACGTAGTAAAGATAAGGCCATCTTCAAAGCCGACAGCGCCATGCGTAAGGCTGTCAGAATGGAAGGTAAGATTATCCAGGTGCTACCGGATGTAGCCTTCGTGCGCGTACGCCTGGGCGGCAAGCCCGAGGATGATCTGGCTTACACCATGATAGCCAACAAGGCTTATAAAAGTGTGAGTTCCTTGCTTGAATCGGAAAAACTGGATGATCGTCGTGACTACGAGTTTGATACCCAGACTATCGTGCGCTGGCTTGAGGGATCGTACCCCAACTTTTTCTACGTGGTTGATATCGATGATATCGAAAACTTTGTTGACGAGTACTATGCCATACAGAACCGTGATGAATACGAAATGTTTGTTGCGCGTTATGGTGTTCGCCGCACCAACGAGGAATTCTGGCAGCATGCCGACTGGTTTAACCAGCAGTACCGTCGTGAAAAGCCAATGCTGTCAGGAATATTCGACCTGAACCGGTATCAGAACCGATAAGCATGTATTTTCCGTCATTGCGAGGAGCGGTAGCGACGTGGCAATCTAACGCTTCATGAAAGAGATTGCCGCGCTTCGCTCGCAATGACAGCTCACGTTATGATGCAGAGTAATTCTATAATATCATCTCGACCTGCAATATATTTTTGTCATTTCTACCGCAGGGAGAAATCCCCTGAACACTATAGTAATGCCGGGAGATCTCTCCCTGCGGTCGAGATGACAGCATCATGTATACCTTAATCAGAGAATGACTAACATGCGCTCGTTTGTGTACCTGTTCGTATTGACGCTGTCAGCCTGCGCAACAACAGAGCACCGACCACGAACTCTTTACCTGCAAAATATAGAAACTGATCCGACCATAACAAGCCAGCTGTTTCCATCAGGTGAAGTATTGCGCGTTGCCACGTTAAATATTGCGCATGGTAGAAAAGACAGCCCCAATCAGCTGATGAATGGAGAGCAAACCTTCAGGAACAATCTTGATGACGTGGCTGCAGTGTTGAGGGATAAAAAACCGCATGTTGTGGCTTTGCAGGAAGCCGATGCGGTATCAACCTGGAGCGGCAAGTTTGATCATGTGGCTTACCTTGCAGGTAAAGCCGGATACCCCTGGCGTGTACACGCCATCAATGCTGACAGTTGGTTATACAGCTACGGTACAGCACTGCTTACGGGGCTGCCAATAAGCGAGTCCATCAAGCATACCTTCGAGCCTTCGCCGCCTACGCTGAATAAAGGCTTCGTGCTGGCAAGTATCGAATGGAAACCTGGTCATGAAATTGAGTCGCGAACAATAGATTTCATTTCAGTGCATCTGGATTTTTCACGCAAAGCCGTCAGGGAACAACAGATCGACGAGATGATAGAGCTGTTGTTATCAAGAAATAATCCAACCATAATCCTCGGCGATTTCAATAGTGAATGGTTTACCGAGGCTTCCGTGATCAAGGAGTTGATGCAGAAATCACGATTTACTGCCTATAAGCCCGATGCCCCCGGCTACAACACCTACAAGGACATGCGGCTCGACTGGATACTGATATCCAATAACCTGGAGTTTGTGAGTTACAATGCACTACCAGATGTCTTGTCCGATCATGCAATGATTGTTGCAGAGATACGTTTTAAACCAGCTGTCGATAGTGAAAGCGAAGAGGTTGCGAATGATTTTGAGTAGGATTACATACCTGGGATGTGTTGCGTTATTACTCACTGCCTGTACATCAGCGCCTGTGATTACTGATTGTCGAAAGAATGATGACAGTGAAGCCTGCCTGCCGCCTGATGCCGTTGTCGATACAGATATCAACAAGCTCTACCGAAGTCGTGCCTGGATATCGCCGATGAAGATGGAAGTCGATGTCGTCAAGCTGGG
>JARFRD010000130.1 GCA_029287435.1 Gammaproteobacteria bacterium | reverse complement strand
GTCGGTCTGGAATTTCCCGCTATGGCAGTCAGCGCAGGCCTGGCCGTTGCTGTCACCGCCATAAAACAGCTTCATGCCTTCTACGGCATTCCTGGTCATGGCTTTTTTGTCACCGCGAAGATAGCGATCGAAGGGGCTGTTGTCTGCGCGCCAGTTTGCACCTTCGAATGCGGCAATCGCATTGGCTGCGTGAACATAGGTGATATCGGCAGCATCATTGACGTCATCAAAGGCAGCTGCAAATAAAGTCACATACTCCGGAATCGCCCGCAGGCGCTCGGCAAGCTGTTGCCATACTCCACCGGGTCCGGCAAGATTACCTGCGGCTGCAGCAATGGCTATAGGATTCTCGCCGCCCAGACCATCGTCCTGACCCGCCATTTCGGTACCCGAGGTGACCGGGAACATGGCCTGGCAGGCCAGTACATTTTCCAGTCCGTCCGGAAGATCATCACCGGCAGGCGTCTCGCAATGACTGTTGTTGTCAAATTCCGGATCCATATTGACGCTTACTCGGCCATCATGGAATAACACCTTGAATTCATGTGCACCAAGGTTGAATACCGGCGGCGCGTTGCGTGGCACACGCTCAGGTATATCAGTTGCTTCACCGTCTTGCGTGTTGCGACTTTTACCGAGTCCATCACCTCCCTCGCCTACCGGTAGCGACAGCCCGTCACCGGTATCGGTCAGGGCATGGTGACAGGTGCCACAGGAAATGTTCTGATTGCCGCTCAGTATCTTGTCGAACATAAGCAGTCGTCCCAGTTCTATTTTTGCTGCATCAGAAGTTCGAAAATCGGCATCGGTGACTGCATCAGGAATGTTGGCTCCTATGCCTTTTCCCGGGTTGTCCTTTGCCAGCACGGGCACTGCAGCCAGTCCGACCAGCCCGATTGATATCGCAGATGCCAGAATGATAGGTTTATAGGCCATGATTATGTTTCCCTTCAGGGTTTTAGTTTAGTTATGTTGCAAAAGTTTGTTGCTGATACCTGCCGGCTTGTTGGTCTGAAATGTGATCAGATGAACATAGAGACGACAGTCACTAGATTGAGCATTTTCCCCTAAGTTATTATTCTATTTTATTATTCTTAACGCCTCCTTATTACTCCTTCTTATTTCGAATTATGATATTGATATTATAGATGAAGAATATCTTGTTGAAGCACATATAGATGACTATGTTTTCGAGAAAACTACAATACTTGATATCTGAGGTCGCTAAAATTCTCAGCTGTTAGGTATACAGCATCAATTCTTGATTGCTTTCATCGTTGAATTTTAGTCTTGTCCAACCATGCATGATTGACTTAGTATGAACAAAACTATAACCAAAGAGGTAATTATTATGCCCTTCTGGCAACGATCCCTGATTACACTGGTAGCAATGGTAGTCGTCAGCTTTGTCGTCGGCTATATCTGGCGTTCTGTGTTCAATTTTAGTCTGCCCGATTACGTGTCCGGCATGGTAGGTGGCCTCACGGCAGTACCGTTGTGGGAGTTTCTAAAACGAGTGCAGCCCCCAAGTAGCTGAAACTCTGGTTAATCATCTGCTTATCTGAGCCCCTTCCCCAATATCATGGGAAACATTGGGGCCAGCTAGAATACCATGTTTCCATAAGCAATAGCCGAAGGAAGAGAGAACAATTTTCAACTCTTCGCTCAAATGCAAATAATAGCCATCAGCTTCTCTCTGTTTTACCTTCTCGGCATCATGTCTTCAGTACATGCTGTCATGCACGCACGGACTTCCCAGGGTGCGATCGCCTGGGCCTTGTCACTGATTACCCTGTCACCGGTTGCCGTTCCTGCCTACTGGATATTTGGCAGGCGTAAGTTTGATGGTTATGAACTTGCACGAAGGGCTGCATCTGACGTAACTGAGATAATCCCGCAACAGCTTAAAGATTCATTTGCGCCCTTTGTATCCAGTTACGGCGAGACCCACGCTGAAACACGGGCAGCAGAAAGGCTCGCTCGCCTGCCGCTGCTGAATGGTAACGACTGCGAATTACTAATTGACGGAAAAGCAACGTTTGATTCTATCTTCGATGGACTTGAAAAAGCTGAAGATTACATACTCGTGCAGTTCTATATCGTTCACGCTGATGGACTGGGAAATGAACTCAGTTCACGACTTATAAACAAGACTAAACAGGGTATTCGTGTGTACTTCCTGTATGACGAGCTTGGTTCAATGGGCCTGCCGGCAACATACATCAATGCACTGAAGGAAGCCGGCGTGCAGATAGCTCCATTTAATACGCGTAAAGGTAAACGCAACCGCTTCCAGTTGAATTTCCGCAATCATCGTAAAATTGTTGTGGTCGATGGCAAAACGGCCTGGATTGGCGGTCACAATGTTGGCGACGAGTATCTTGGCAGGGATCCAGAAATAGGTAAATGGCGTGATACACACGTTAAAATTGAAGGGCCAGCGGTTATCCCGGCTCAGTTGTCCTTTATCGAAGACTTGCGCTGGGCAACAAACAATATTCCCGAGCTGAAGTGGAAACCCACGGCTAGCCAGCACGGCGATATGTCTGTTTTAATCATGCCAACAGGTCCCGCCGATGAGATCGAGACAGCGTTGCTGATGTTTGTTCATATCATCAATTCGGCAAAGCACAGAATCTGGATTTCCAGTCCCTACTTCGTACCCGATGAAAGTGTGATATCGGCACTGATGCTGGCAAGGTTAAGGGGAGTAGATATCAGGATCATCATCCCCGAGATGCCGGATAACAAATTGATGTATTTTGCGGCCTATAGCTACTTTGATGAATTGTCTGAATGCGGCATCCAGTTTTACCGCTATCAAAACGGCTTTACGCACGAGAAGGTGGTGCTGGCTGATAGTTCTCTATCAGCAATCGGCACCGCTAATTTTGATAATCGTTCCTTCCGGCTCAACTTCGAGATTACAGCACTCATTGGGGATACTGAATTTTGTCGTCATAGCAGAGCGATGTTCGAACAAAGCTTTGCCAGCTGCCGGCTAATGCAGGGGCGCGACTTTGACAACAAACCATTCTGGTTCAAGCTGGTGGTGCGTGTCTGCAGGTTGATGTCACCGGTATTGTAGGGAGTAGCGGCTATGACAAACATAGATTATTCGTTGAGCTCATCGGTATAACCTTTAGGCGGCGGTGTCCAGCCTCGCTCGGTGCGATCATGCAGTTGCATCCGGTCAGCCAGCATCTGCTGCTGAAGATTATCAGCATGTTCACGGGCACTGGCAAGGAAGGCGCGGTTTGCAGACAGGTCAACGTCTTCATCCCATAGTTCATAAAGCTTTTCCACCCCGACATCATCATGGGTGCGGAATGCGCGCGACATCTTCTCAACCTTGAAAGGATGAAAGCCGAGCATCCTCAGGGCCTCTGCACCGAGTTCCAGCGATCCGTTGAATAACTCTTTTACTGCCAGGTCGACCCCTGCCCGCTTTAGCAGGTATAGATGTCTGACGTCATAAGCGCGTGCGAGCACCTTCACATGGGGATAGTTTTTTTTCACGTACTCAACCATTTGTACAGCACGATTGCGATCATCAATGGCGACGATAAAAAGCCGGGCTTTCTCAATACCTGCTGCTTGCAGCAGATCAGGTCTGGACGCATCACCATAATAGCTCTTGATGCCAAATTTACGCAGCCGATCGATATGGCCGGCCTCATGATCGAGCACTACCGTAGGCACTTCGCAGGCGATCAACAGGCGGTTGATGACCTGACCAAAACGCCCCAGACCGGCAATCACGACAGCGCCCTGCCTGTCAATTTCATCGGCACCGGGGGTCTCGTCTCCTTGTAGTCGCGGCAGAATGATTTTGTCATAGATAATAAACATCACCGGTGTCAACAGCATAGACAGCGCGACAACTAGCGATAGTGTTTTCACCATATCCACAGGAATGACATTATTCTGTAAGGTAAAACTCAATAGCACAAAGCCGAACTCACCTGCCTGTGCCAGGCTGAGTGTAAACAGCCAGTCGGCACCCCGTTCAAGATGAAATACACGTGCCAGAAATAACAGTACTCCGGCCTTTAGTAGCATGACCGCGAAGGTGAGTCCGATGATAGTAGTAAAGTCACCAAACAGGATGTCAAAATCGATGCCTGCACCGACGGTGATGAAAAACAGCCCAAGCAGCAGGCCCTTGAAAGGTTCGATATCTGATTCGAGTTCATGACGAAACTCACTGTTTGCCAATACCACACCGGCAAGGAAAGTCCCCAGTGCAGGAGACAGGTCAACCAGTGTCATCAGCAGTGCTATGCCAATCACCAGAAGCAGTGCACTGGCGGTAAAGATCTCACGCAATCTGGAAGCGGCAATGAAGCGAAATAGTGGACGGCTCAGAAAATGCCCGCCAAGAACGACAATTGCTACTGCACCCAGTACGACCAGGGCATAAGCCCAGCCGGCAAGGCCTTCAACGAGCGAATATCCATGATCAGTGACAGTACTGGTATGCATAGCTCCTGCCTGATCGCCGGCAAGTTCAGGCAGTGCCAGCAGCGGAATCAATGCCAGCATCGGAATGACTGCTATATCCTGGAATAACAGCACCGAGAAGCTGGAGCGGCCGCCACTGGTCTGGGTCAGCCCTTTCTCATTCAGCGTCTGCAGCACGATGGCCGTCGATGATAATGAAAAGATTAAACCGATAGCGATGGCCACACTCCAGTAAACATCCAGCAGCATTGCTATACCTGTGATTAGCCCGGCTGTGATTAACACCTGCAGACCACCAAGCCCCAACAATCGTGCGCGCATTTCCCACAGTAGCTTGGGCTCCAGTTCGAGTCCGACAAGAAACAGCATCATCACGACGCCGAATTCCGCGAAATGTTTAATTTCTTCTGTTTCTGCACCGACCAGTCCAATCACCGGACCTATAACAATACCGGCGATCAGGTAACCCAGTACTGACCCGAGACCGAGGCGCCGAGCAATTGGCACAGCAATCACCGCTGCGCATAGATAGATGAAAGCATTAAAAAGTAATCCATCCATGTATCATTCCTCTCTGATTAGACTGGCTATTTGATGGCCCAGGCTGGGTTGCTGAAGAGTGTCAGAAATATCCAGTTTGTCATCGCGCAATGCTTCAAGCAGTTTGATCCAGTTGTTCACGTGTGCATCCACTCGCCCTTCTTCAACAGCCGTGCGCGCACTGAAAAGTGCATAAGGTGGCAGGTAAGTCATGCCGCATAACATTGCAGTCTGTTCCAGCGGATGCAGCAGCTCACGTATGGTGTAATGATTGTAACCGTCGGCGCGATAGGCGGCCTCTGCACCACCGGCCGTGATCGCGTTGAAGAAGATCTTTCCATGCAGTGCAGTACCACTGGAACCATAGGCAAAACCATGTTCCAGTACCAGGTCCTGCCATTCCTTCAATATAGATGGTGTCGAATACCAGTACAGGGGATGCATAAATACAATCACATCATGCTGCAGCAGCCGTGATTGCTCGCGGTCTACATCGATATCAAAATCCGGATATTCGGCATACAGATCGACTATGCTCACACCATCAACGGTTGCCGTCGCGACTGCCAGCGGGCGATTAACCTCTGATCGATCCAGTGATGGATGGGCCAGCAATACGAGGATACTGCGTGTATAAGACTCATTGCCATCCAGATTGCTGTCTTCTGCAGGTTCAATCGGGGTGTCGCTGCGACCAGTTAGATCTTTATCCAAATACCCTCCTCGTCATGCCTTTATGTGGAATGTCCTGCAGATTATCAGTGGACATAGACGGTCGCAATACAGAAGCCAAGAAGCCCACCTTCAAACTGAGCAGCGTTGGCTTGACAAACATCGAGGGATTTCTCGCCCAACATCCTTACCTGATCCTGACCATAAAACTCAGTCATCTCGTTTGATCACCTTACGTATACGATGACAGTAGCGAAATGCAGGAAGGAACCAACCAGAACGAAAAGATGCCAGATACCATGGGAATGTATTAACAGTTTCTTGTGGTCCAGTACATAGAAAACCACCCCCACCGTGTAGGCAACCCCGCCTGCCGCCAGTAGATTGAAGCCCGTTGCAGGCAGTGCCTCGGCCAGGGCATCAAAATCGATGACGACCAGCCAGCCCATTATCAGGTAGATGATGATTTGTAGTACCTCGTTACGGTTATTCACTGCCAGTTCTAACGTGATACCAATAATGGCCAGCGACCATACGGCAGATAAAATCCATACTCCACTGCTGTCGATCAATGTCACCAGCATAAACGGTGTATAGGTGCCAGCGATCAGCAGGTAAATCGATATATGATCGAGCTGTTGAAAAAGACGTTTAAGCAACGGACTTTTGAAGCTGTGGTAAAGCGTTGAAAAGCTGTACAGCAAAACCAGTGTCAGGCCAAAGGTCAGGAATCCAATTCCGAGCAGCAGGTCCTGTTGCTGGATCGCGACGGTAATCAACGAGCCGAAAGCCATTAGCGACAGCACGGTGCCAACGAGATGGGTAATGCTGTTGAACTTTTCCGAATAATACATAGTTATTAGAAACATACAGGGAGCAATGCCCTGCTTACAAGCTGCAATCGACCTGAGCAAGGAGGATTTGACCTTGCGCCAGTTTCCATGTACCCCGTTTCTCCAGAGAATAGAAAAAAATAGCAATTGGCTTTACATTAACTAGTACTAAGCCTTTGTTTTGCATCAGGCACCCGGAGCGATTCGTATGCCCGACTATACAGTAACTGATGCTGCGTTACTCTTCCTGCTGAACTCGTGTCGCGTGATTCATTGGCACAGAAATTCTATCAAGCTCAGCGGCAAGTGTTTGAAGACGTTTAATGGCCTGTATATCGCTCGCTGATGCAACCGTCAAAGATGAATTGTTACGATTTTTCACAATTATCTTTTCCACAAAAATTGTGGATAAGTTTGTGGATATAGGTGTGCAACTGCCTCAAAATCAAGCAATAGTGAAATCAACGTTAGATTGCCTATATTTTACTCAATCTGTTATATGTTATTAAATACAATACGTTATATTATATATTTAACAAATTAAATGAGAATGTTTTCACATCTTCACACACATTTCATGTTTTATAGCTTTTGTGAACAAAACCGCTTTAAATGAATTTTGTCAAGTAAAAAAATATATCTGCCGACTCTTTCTTCACAGGCTGTTGACGTTTTCTTCACATCCTATCTGAAATAATCAGTTGGCTAAAGTGTCGCTTCATTTGATGTCGAGGTTGATGGTGATGATACGCGGATGATTGATTTAGAATCTGAGCAAAACATCGGTCCACAAGGGCTTGCATCTGTCACGTTGACTCTTCGATGGACTGATGGTCGTGCTCGGCATGAAGACCACCTGCATTTTGAGAAATTTAGCGTTTTTCACGCGCAGGACTCCTTCCCTGACGGACTTGCTGAGCACATCAGGGACATGCAGGAAGGAGAATCGATCAGTGCCAGGTTTGCAGCGGGTGAGATAACTGGTATTTGGGACCCCTCTCTTTCCCTCGTGACCAGTCCGTCCGCATTCGACAGACATTTCCTCCGGGGGCTGGAAATCCACCCTCATTCTGGTCGTTTTTATCCTCGCGGTTTTTTTCATGATACCGGCGGCATTGTCAGGCAACAGACGGTGCCGGCACGCATCACCGCGCTTGACGGTGAAAGAATGTCGATCGACCTCAATCATCCGCTGAGCTGCTATGATCTGATGGTCGAGCTGCATATTGACCAGCTACTCAATGACCCTGATCTGGGCGCAGGCCGGACCAGCAACTGCCTCGACCAACTGTTTTTTTCAGCCGGATTGAAGGCAAAACTGAGCAGCGGGGAATTCATCGATTTTGGTGATGACGATAATGGTATGGGGCGGCTAGATCCGTGTTCCGACGACCTGTTCTACCAGCAACCGCGCTTTGTCCAGCACCTTGACAGAACAGCATTGCAGACAGTAAATGAGCTCTACCGAAGGTTGATCGACGACGAATCCGATGTGCTGGACCTGATGGCAAGCCATGACTCGCACATCGAAGGCATCTCACTTCGCTCGCTGCATGTACTCGGCATGAATGACGACGAACTGTCCAGCAACAAACTGGCGGCGACGTTCACTGTACATGATCTCAATCACGAACAGGAACTGCCGTATATTAACGAGTGCCTCGATGCCGTCATCTGCACAGCATCGGTCGAATACCTGACCGATCCGCTTGCCGTATTTGCAGAAGTGAAAAGGGTATTACGCCCGACAGGTGTTTTCATCATCACCTTCAGCAACCGCTGGTTTCCCACCAAGGCCATCCGTATCTGGAAAGAACTGCATGAATTCGAGCGTGTCGGCATGATCTGCCAGTGGATGGAGAAAAGCGGATTTACCGGCCTGCATACATTCTCGTCACACGGCATGCCGCGTCCTGAAGATGACCCGTATATCAATGAAATGCAGCTGTCAGACCCGGTGCATGCGGTTTGGGGCACAAAACAGGATCACTCCACGAGCAGCAAACGTTGATAGACAACGTTGTTATTATCAAGTGCTTCACATAAATCCTTATAAGCACTCTCGACAGCGTCCAGTGATCCGCGAAAACCGATCTCAATATACGGCTGTTCGCCAATATGAGGCAGGCTGAATAATTTTACTGTCGCATGATCGTTGATCAGCTTCTCCATCAGGTCGATCAGATCAGACTCCCGCTGTTCAAAAATACGAACTGACTTCTCGCTGCTTTTGACCTTGTGGTAATTGGTAAATCGAGAATCAAGCACCGAGTCAAGCATCGGCCAGGCCATCGCAGGGAAGCCTGGGAAAAAGAAATGCTGTTCAACAATAAAACCGGGAATGTTATTTAGAGGATTTGAAATCAGTGTCGCCCCGGCCGGCAGATCTGCCATCAATATGCGTTTCGGATATGCTTCATCACCGAACTGTTTTTCGATCAGCCGGGCCGCATCAGAGTGGCGCTGCAGCGGTCGGGAAAAAGCCAGCGCGGCAGCACAACGTGTGTTATCGTCCGGCGTTGCGCCGATGCCGCCGAAGCACAGGACGGGTTTTTCATGTTCCCTGCTGTGCTGCAAATGCCTGGTCAATTGTTCGAGATCGTCACCAACATAATTAACACTATGCAGTTGCATGTTGCGCCTTCGAAGTGTTTGAATGACGTGCGGCAGATGTTTATCCTGCCGCTTGCCGCTGAGTATCTCGTCGCCGATAATCAGCACCAGAAAGGCATGCTGCTGGTGAATTTCCTCTGTCGTCACAGCAGCTTTTCGATGGCCGTGACGAGTTTGCTATCATCTGGGCGAACATGGCTCTGGAAACTGCCAGCCAGTCGGCCGTTGCGATCAATCAGGTACTTGTGGAAATTCCAGCGCGGGTATTCACCATTAGCAGCTTTGGCCAGCGCCTGGTAGAGCGGGTCGGCGTAATTCTTAGTGACACGGGTTTTCTCATACATTGGGAAGCGAACTCCGTAGGTCAGTTCACAGAAATCTTTGATCACTTTTTCCGTGCCGGGCTCCTGCGCCCCAAAATCATTGGACGGGAAGCCGGCCACGACCAGCCCGCGCTCACGGTATTTTTCATATAATGCTTCCAGGCCATTGTATTGCGGTGTGTAGACACATTTGCTGGCTGTATTAACGATCAGAACGACCTTGCCGCGATATTCAGTGCACAGGTTTACTTGCCGCTCACTGGCAAGCTCTTTGATGTTATGGTCAAGTAATGGACCGCATTGCTGGTTATTGTCAGCCAGTGCTGATTCGATGCATAGCGCGGCAACGAAAACAATTAATGTTGAAATAACTCTGATCATCACTGTAACCTCATCTGTCGACTCTAACTCTCTATCATTTCACTGTCTGCATATTGCTCGACCAGCTGGCCTACGTTTACACGTGCTTTGAGTTTTGCACACAGCATGTACATACCGCCGAGTTTGCGATGCAGAAACAGTATGTCCGGTGGCGGCATTCTCCATTGCTGACTTCCCATTCGCAGCTCTAAAACAGACTCGCTCATGCGTTGCGCAAGATCTGATCCGGTAAAATCAAACTCTCCCTTTTGTCTTGCAGGTTCGGTAGCCATGCTGATTAGTTGAACCATCACATCGCGATATTCTGCGCCATCATCCTCATCAAGGTAGCCCACTTCAATGGCACAACGCTCGATGTTCCTGGCATCCTCATTCATGCCGGCAAGCATAAGCTCGGCGAATGCACGGCGCCGCTTCGACGGATATCTTCTGGTCGCACCAAAATCAAACAGAACAAGTCGGTCCTGTTCTGGCTGGTACTGAAAATTGGCGAAGTTCGGGTCGGTCTGTACCAGTCCCCACTGGAAAAATTCGCGCAGGGTTAGCCCCAGTAACCGCTGCGCCAGCCGGTCACGGTGCTGCTGTGTTTCAGTCAGCTGCGATTCTATCGGTAACGCCTCGATATATCCCATCGCCAGGACATCTGTCGTGGTCAGCGATCGGATGACCTTCGGCACCACAAAAGAATCGTCACCGGCAAGAAGATTTGCGAAATCATCGAGAGCATCAGCTTCCAATAGATAGTCTGCTTCTATATGTAATTGCTGTCGTGCTTCGTCGAGAATTGGCCGCAGAGCCTGGGCCGGAATCATGTTGACTAGCCTTAACAGTGTGGTGACATTATCGATATCACTGTCGATGCTTGTCCTGACCCCGGGGTACTGAATCTTGATAGCCAGATGTTCGCCGTCACTGGTGTTTGCTTCGTGGACCTGACCGATAGAAGCGGCCGCGACCGGTGTAAACACGAAGCGGCTGAAATGGTCTTCCCATTGCTCGCCCCAGGCCCGAACCAGGACATCGTTGACTTCGCCAAGCGGCATGATGTGCGCCTGCTGGCGTAGTCGTGAAAGTATATTCGTCAGTTCATCCGGCAACAGATCATTCGCTTCCATCGACAGCAACTGACCGATTTTCATCGCAGCGCCACGCATTTCGGCAAGGCGTTCGGCCAGCCTGTTTGCATTGGCAGGTGTCAGCAGCATATCGCTGATACTGGGTAAGTTGCCTGACGCAGCCTGCTTCAGACCTTCGCCGATCATGCCTCCGGCAACACCAGTTGCCAGGCGGCCGATTTGCATCAGTCTGCCGCTGCGGCTGGCCGGAACCGATTTTTCGCGTAGCATCATTCTCCTGTCCTGCTATTCAGTGCCACTTCACCTGTGTGGTCGACGTAAATCAGCTGACTGGTATCAAAACCGAGCTTTTGAGCCAGTTGCACGAGCCGCTCAAGCACCCCGGGTTCCATCACCGGCGTACGAGACAGGATCCAGAGATAAGAACGATTCGGACCGCTGACCAGCGAGTAGCGGTAGTTTTCAGTGTCCAACGCAAGGATGTTATAGCCGCCGTAGAACGGTCCGAAAAATGACACCTTCAAGCGTCCGATTGTCGATTCTGCGACAGAATAAGCCTTGCCTTCTGCCTCCTTCCATTCTTTTTTTCGACTGTCATAGCCGCGATTGACGACCCTGATGCCGCCGTCATTGCGTTTACTGTAGGTGGCCGTAACATGACTCAGCCCACGCTCGAAACGGTGATCGAGGCGGGCAATTTCGTACCACTTTCCAAGGTAACGTTCGAGGTCAAGGTTCCTGACCGGTGTCACACCGTCGGGTACGCCAGTACATCCGCTAACAAGGAATACAATTGGCAATAACCAGTATTTCGATTTGATATTCATATTTCTCTACCTGTCGTCAGATGATGACATATTGAGGGTGAAGGCATCGTCAACGACGCCATTACTGACAGGCCGCACCGGGGAAGCCGACTGTGACCCGGGTACCATGCTCCAGCTCACTGTCCATCTTCACGTTCCAGCCAAAACGGTCGGACAGGCGTTTAACAATACTGAGCCCGACACCATGGCCAGACTGCGAGGTACCGGGAGCCCGGTAATACGGCGTAAAGACATTTTCAAGTTCCTCTTTCGACATGCCGACACCGCTGTCTTCGATCATGACACCTTTTTCAGTAACGGTAACACTGATCACGCCTTGTTCGGTGTAGTTTGCAGCATTGCGCAGCAGGTTGCCGAACAGCATGGCCAAGGCCTTTTCCGAGGCCTGCACATGGAGCTGACACGCGTCACTGACTTCGATACTGACAGGCTTGTCGCCCAATGACAGCCTCACTCTCTCGATTTCTTCGTCGAGCACATCATTGACACAGACATCCTCGACTGACAGACCCAGATCAAACTCCCTCGCCAGCAATAGCAGCGCTTCCATCAGGTCTTCCATGTCAGCGGCATTACGCCGGATGCGTTTGACCGAGTTTCTTGCCTGTTCTGACAGCTCCTGCTCGCTAAGCAGCATGTCCGCGGCGATCTTGATCACGGTCAACGGGCTGCGCAGTTCGTGACTGGCGTCACGGGTAAACTGGTGCTCACGTTCAATGAACGCCGTGATTCGCTCATTCAGGTTGTTCAGCGCAGACACCAGAGCGAGCACCTCACGGTCGCTCCCGGATGGCAGATCATCTGCCGCGATGACATTGCTCGCTTTCGGATCTGGATCAAAGCTGTCGACCTTGTGGGCAAGCCAGATAACCGGTGAGATAGCGCGTCCGGCAAGACGCCAGGATATCCATCCCACCAGGTAAAGGGCAATCAGCACAAGCGACAGCGGCAGCAGGCCGAAGTACAGTGCCAGCCGTCCTACCCGTTCGCCATCGAACAGTAGATAGAGTCGTTCACCATTGCGCTCGGTCACATACAGCGTAGTGAATTCGGCATCACTCGGCAGTTCGTGAAATCCGTTGCTGTATCCACTCAGCTCATCGGGTGGCTGCTGTCCGGAGTTATCGAGGTAACCGGTCAGGTTGCGGGTATCTGGTAATGGAAAAGACGGGTCACGGGTGTGCAGTTCCCAGTAATAATTTGCTTCTTCTTCCAATGCGCGGGATATCAATACTCCCTTGATCATCACGCCTGCGATATAGACTCCGACCACTGCAGTCAGGCTGATCAACAGTGCCTGCAGCAGGAATGCCCTGACCAGGCGCTGCTGAATACCACTCTCGCTCTTCATTCACTTTTGACCAGCCGATAGCCGCTGCCCTGCATGGTATGCAGCAATGGTTTCTCGAATGGCTTGTCGATGGTCTGGCGAAGGTTATAAAGATGACTGCGTAATGTATCGGAGTCGGGCAGGATATCACCCCAGACCTGGCGCTCTATTTCACTGCGGCTGACAACCCGTGGCGACGCGGACATCAAAATGCGCAGTATCTTCATACAGGTCGGGCTCAGATGCAGCTGCTGGCCTGACCGGCTTACTTCGAGTGTCCCAGTATCAAACTTCAGGTCCTCCACTTCAAGAGTTTCAGGACTGACCATACCCTGCTGGCGACGAATAATCGCCCTCACCCGCGCTTCCAGTTCACGTATCTCGAAAGGCTTTACCAGGTAATCATCTGCTCCTATGTCCAGCCCGGCAAGCTTGTCTTCCAGCGTATCTCGGGCAGTCAACATCAGTACCGGGGTGTCCTTGTGGGCTTCTTCGCGCAGCTTTTCGCATAGCTTGAGTCCGTCCATGCCGGGAAGCATCAGGTCAAGGATAATTGCATCGTATTCGTTGGTGACCGCCAGGTGCAGACCGGTGATACCGTCACCGGCAAAATCCATTTCGAAACCGCGGCGTTCGAGATAGGCATAGACCATCTCCGCAATATCTCGATGATCCTCTATTAAAAGCAGTCGTTGTGGTTTATCTGTATTTGTCATTTCTTTGTCCTCTCATCTTATTCTGCTAAAGGCAGTGTGAAGGTGACGTGAAGGCGGTTCAGTCGCATTAGCCGCTTTTTAAACCATGTTCCTCAGCATCAGTTCCTCCGGATACGGTGCCATGTAATATTGACTACTGATGTATTCATCGGGATACACGCGAAGATGATGTTTCATCAGCGTGATGGGAACGATTAGAGGAACCTTGCCAAGTCGGTAATTATCGAGTATTTCGATCAGTTCTTTCTTATCATCACTGTTGATTTTCTTTTTCAGGTAGCCCATGACATGCATCAGTACATTGGTATGCCTTTTGCGCGATGCCCGTGACTTCATGCAGGCCATCATGCGGACCAGGTACTCGTCAGCGGTGTGCTCGAGATTGTCACGGTTAACTGCGGCGATCAGAGGACCAAGCTTGCGATATTCCTGTTCGTTATGTGCCAGCAGGATAAACTTGTGCTGCTGATGAAAGGCCATCAGATCGGAAACAGTAAAACCATCCTCGACCATTTTTTGCCAGCGGTAGTAAACAAAGACCCGTTCGATGAAATTTTCTCTCAGCACTGGATCATTGAGCCTGCCTTCCTCTTCAACCGGCAGGGCGGGATTTTTTTGCATCAGCACCGTGGCAAACAGACCTGTGCCATCACGGCTCGGCATGCCATTGCTATCATAAACTCGGACCCGTTCCATGCCGCAGCTTGGTGAATTGCTCTTCAGAATGAAACCGGACAGATCATCCATTCCGTTCATTGCATTTTCTGACCAGCGGTTCATGTCGTCTGTTAAATCCATATCCGGATTTTTCGTACCCACCAGCCTGATCTGGTTTTCTATTTTGCTCAGTCTTATCGTCGGACGCGGCACCCCCAGACCGATGGCCACTTCTGGACAGAACGGACGAAAGCTGAAATATTCCGACAGGGCCGACA
>JARFRD010000100.1 GCA_029287435.1 Gammaproteobacteria bacterium | reverse complement strand
TGCCGAGGACGTACTGACTTACTATGCAAACTCGATCAATCGCTGGAATCTTTCCCGATGACTACTTCAAAGACTTTCAATACCTATATAATAGATTAGATATATATTATATCTGTATGTTATATATAAGTATTTATAAATATTTACAGGCGGCTTCTGGCATTCAAATAAGACTCCTAAAAAAGCCTTAAAACTCCAGCTTGGTAGTCATGACATGATACTTACAATCAGAACACCCTACATCGAGCGTAGTGGCACCCGTGCAGGTCTCGTCGCCAAATGGCTGCTCGGGGGCCGGAAAAGCAAACACTGGATGCGCACAATCTATTCATTACAGTCAATCTGTAAGCTGAAACAGGCATCTTTACAGGGCAGTGGACATAAGGACTACTACCAGGCCGGCAAGAGCGTTGCGGGAATCAGTGAAATTCTGCCTGTAGCGAATATCGTGGAAGATTTTGCCTCTGCCCTTGAACAGTCTTCCATACTCTTCTCTCGCCACTGACCCGCCTTGATATCTATTAATCAGTTATCGCGCGGATCATTGTTTTAAACGATAGCCGGTCTTGAACATCCAGGAAACCATCAGCAAGCAAGCTGCAAGAAATAACAACACCATGAACAGGCTCAACCCGACGCTCACGTCCGAAACCTCGAAAAAACTCCAGCGGAAACCACTGATCAGATAGACTACCGGGTTAAACAGGGTGATGGTCTGCCACACGGGTGGCAACATGTTGATCGAGTAAAAGCTGCCGCCCAGAAAGACGAGTGGTGTGATAACCAGTAACGGGATGAGCTGCAACTTTTCAAAATCTTTCGCCCACAGACCGATAATAAATCCAAACAGGCTGAAGGCGATGCAGGTCAATACCAGGAAGCCCGCCATCCAGAACGGGTGGGCAATCTCCAGGGGCACAAACAGCCCTGCTGTAGCAAGGATGATCAGGCCGATAACGAGTGATTTGGTCGCAGCAGCACCCACATAGCCAAGCAGAATTTCAACAAACGAAATCGGTGCGGACAAAACCTCGTAGATAGTACCGGTGAACCTGGGGAAGAATATGCCAAATGAGGCATTGGAAATACTCTGGGTCAGCAATGCCAACATCATCAGACCGGGAACGATAAAGGCGCCGTAAGAAACCCCGTCTATCTGCTCGATTCGCCCACCGATAGCCGAACCAAACACAACAAAGTAGAGCGAAGTAGACAATACCGGCGAGACAAAACTCTGCAACAGGGTTTCCCAGGCACGGAGCATTTCGTACTTGTAAATAACCTTGACGGCATGGATGTTCATTGTTGGCTCTTCAACATATTAACAAAAATATCTTCCAAAGAGCTCTGCGTGGTATTGAAGTCCTTCAGGGTCAAGCCAGCTGCGCCTATTGCCTGCAACAAATCGGGAATGCCGGTATGTGAACTATGTGGATCGTAGGTGTAGGTGAGCCTGCAGCCATCCACTGACAGCTCCAGTGACCAGGGTGCCAGCATGGCAGGCACCTGGTCCACAGCCTCATCCAGTTCGATGATCATCTGTTTCTTGCCCAGCTTGTGCATCAGGGCCCGTTTGTCATCCACCAGTATCAGTCGGCCACCATCAATGATGCCGACACGGTCAGCGATCTCTTCAGCCTCTTCTATATAGTGAGTCGTCAGGATAATCGTGACGCCCGATTCCCGCAGACGCCGAACCAGCTGCCACATATCTTTACGCAGGCCTACATCAACACCCGCCGTGGGTTCGTCCAGAAACAGAATCGACGGTTCGTGGGACAATGCCTTGCCAATCAGCACCCGACGTTTCATCCCGCCGGACAGCGACATCAACACGCTGTCTTTCTTTTCCCAGAGCGACAGATCCTTGAGCAGCTGCTCGATGTAAGCCGGGTTCGGCTTCATGCCGTACAGTCCACGACTGAAACACAGCGTGTTCCATACAGTATCGAAAGCGCCCAGGGTCAATTCCTGGGGCACAATACCAATCAGACTGCGCGTGAGCCGATAGTCTCTGACAATATCGTGACCGTCGACCATCACCGATCCCTCACTGGCGTTAACAATACCGCAGATGATCGAAATCAGCGTGGTCTTACCCGCACCATTTGGACCTAAAAGCGCCAGAATCTCGCCGGATATAATATCCAGATTAACGTCCTTCAGCGCGTTGTAGCCGTTGGCATAAGTCTTGGATAGGTTGGAGATGGCAACGATGGCTTGCATTGAACGGGATGTGGATCACATGGCAAAACCAGCATGATAAGGGAATCAGCCTGCAAGGCAACCTGCTGTCAATCCGGTTTCGACGCCGCTTTAAGGATTTGCCATAATGCGCCGAAGAAAACACTAACAGGAACGCTCCCGGACTCGAGATGGTAATGAAACATCGCCCTATAAAGCCGCTGATACTCTGCATGCTGTCGCTGGCCTGGCTATTCGGCAGCAATGTTGCTGCGGAAGCACCCCTTCAGCTGGCTTCGCTCGATAAAAACGGCTCCCGGCCTGCAGACCGAAACCTGTGGGGAACGCTGAATCCCGGAAAACTCAAATTGCGTTCTGCATCCGCCCTGATAGTCGATCAATCCGGCCAGATCGTCTACGAGAAGAAAGCTGATGAACCACGACCGATTGCCTCGATCACCAAGCTGATGACGGCCATGGTGATTCTGGATAGTGGATTACCCCTGCAGCAGAAAATCACCATTACCAAGGCAGATCGCGACCTTTTGCAGCTCACTGGATCCCGATTGAAATATGGCGCAAAGCTCTCCCGCCAACAGCTGGTACACCTCGCGCTTATGGCATCCGAGAATCGCGCTGCGAATGCGCTTGGGCGCACCTACTCCGGGGGACAACCCGCTTTTGTCAAAGCCATGAACCGTAAGGCCCGTGAACTGGGTATGACCAACAGCGAATTTGCGGATCCTGCCGGACTGGATGCCGGTAATATCGCGTCAGCACGGGATGTGGCGATCATGTTGCGTGCTGCCCAGGCGTACCCTTTTATTCGTGAAGCAACCACCACCCGGGTTACCAGCGTCTATCCTTATAAAGGCCGTGGTGAGCTACGTTTTGGTAACACCAACAGACTGCTGAAGAACAAAGCCTGGGATATCCAGCTCAGTAAAACCGGCTACCTCAATGAAGCCGGTCGCTGTCTGGTGATGCGTGC
>JARFRD010000120.1 GCA_029287435.1 Gammaproteobacteria bacterium | reverse complement strand
AGATGTGTATAAGAGACAGGGATAATCAGACCGGGAATGTCATTGTCTTCAATGGCACCATCTATAACTACCCCGAGTTAAAAAAGCAGTTACAGCAAAAAGGTCACAGCTTCCAGTCGAGTGGTGATACCGAGGTTATTTTAAAAGCTTATGCCGAGTGGGGCGTTGATTGTGTACAGCACCTGCACGGCATGTTTGCGTTTGCGATCTGGGATCCAGAAACGCGCAAGCTGATGCTCGCGCGTGATCGCGTCGGTATCAAGCCACTGTATTTCTCGCTGAATGACAACCGCCTGCTGTTTGCATCGAATACCCAGGCATTACTTGCGGCTGATCGTTCAATAGACACGTCGATAGATGCGTTTGCTTTGCATAACCTGTTCACCTTGCACGCTGTTGTACCGGCGCCGCGCACAGTATTAAAGGGTATTCGCAAGATGCGTCCGGCGCATGTGATGTTGATCGGCGAGGATGGCAGCTGCGAAGAAGCTCGTTACTGGGAGTTGACGGCACGACGTCCACAACAGGAACTGAGTGAGCAGGAATGGATTGATGCAATTCATGATGCACTGCGCGCGGCAGTTGAGAAACGCAAGCGTATTGCTGACGTTCCAGTCGGTGTATTACTTTCCGGCGGTATTGATTCGAGCCTGCTAGTTGGCCTGTTATGCGAAGCCGGTGTCGCAGACCTGAAGACATTTTCAGTCGGCTTTGAAGATCAACCCGAAGAAAAGGGTAACGAGTTTGAATACTCGGATGCCGTCGTCGAACGCTTCGGCACCGATCATCACCGTTTCCTGGTGCCAAACGACGAAGTACTGCCGCGATTACCCGAGGCTTTCTCGCATATGGCGGAACCGATGTTTGCGCAGGATGCTGTCGCCTTTTACCTGTTGTCCGAAGTGGTGTCGAAGGAGGTCAAGGTGGTGCAAAGCGGGCAGGGCGCTGATGAAGTGTTCGGCGGTTATTTCTGGTATCCACAAATGCATAATTCGATAAAGCCCGGCTTGCAGCGTTTTTCTGAACATTATTTCGATCGTACGCATAATGAATACCTGGAGATGGTTGATTCACGTTTTCATGATGAGGATGTCACTTCACGCCTGATGGCGGGATTGATTGGTTCTGTTGATGCTGACGAGTACATCGATCGTGTGCTGGCTGTTGATGTGACCACGTTGATTGTCGATGACCCGGTCAAGCGCGTTGATAATATGACCATGGCCTGGGGGCTTGAAGCACGCGTACCTTTCCTCGACCAGGACCTGATCGAGCTGGCCGCTACCATGCCGCCCTCGATGAAACTCGCTGGCGGTGGCAAGTATGTGCTCAAACAGATTTCCCGTGGCCTGTTGCCGGACAGCGTTATCGATCGCAGGAAAGGCTACTTCCCGATGCCATCCCTGAAGTATGTGCGTGGTGAATTTCTCGAGTTCATGAAAACCATACTGCTGTGTGATGCGGCGAAGGCGCGAGGTTTATATAACCCGGCCTACGTGGAAAAGCTGATGGCTGAGCCCGAAGCGTATTTGACAAAGCTGCAGGGATCCAAGCTGTGGCATCTGGCTGCACTGGAGCTGTGGTTGCAGCAGAATGTCGATAATCTTTAATCACTTGAAATCCGCAGAATCGGCCTTATATGGATAAAAATCCCACGAGATTTAATGGTTTATTTCTATGCCGCTTGGGCATATGCTTTGCTTATTCAAATTAACAGGTACTGATTATGACTGACGTATTAAATCGTATTGACGATCATGTCAAAAGCAACAAGGTAATTATTTTCATGAAAGGCACGCCGCAATTACCGCAATGTGGCTTCTCAAGCCGTGCTGCCGATATGCTGAAATCATGCGGTAAAGAGTTCGCCTATTTCAACGTAATTGCTGATATGGAAGTTTTCGAGAACTTGCCACAGTACGCAGACTGGCCCACTTTCCCGCAGCTGTATGTCAACGGTGAACTGATTGGTGGTCATGACATCATGATGGAAATGCATCAGAGTGGTGATCTGCAAAAACTGATCGACGAAGTTACCGCGTAGTTTTAAGTTACAAGTTATAAGTAAAAAGCCCCATCCAGTGGATGGGGCTTTTTTATGATGGAGGCCAAACTTGTATTACTAACTTATAACTTTTAACTTACAACTCAAAACGCAATACTGTCGTTACCCTTGTCCCTGGCTTCATTCAGTTTCTTCATTGACTGCTTCAGCATTTCATTGGCAGATATCAATTCCTGGTCGCCGCTGTAAAAATTAACACCAATCGAAACCGTAATGCGAATGTCTTCGGCTGATGTTTTGAATGCGCGCTGGTTGATGCCGCTTTGCAATCTTTCCATCACGGAAACTTTGTAGCTGTCGATATTCGTGTAATGCATAAGTACCGCAAACAGATCGCCGTCGATACGGGCTATCGCATCTGTTGGTCTAATGATGCGGCGCAGGCGGCGTTGTATGCCGACGAGTAATTCATCAGCGATGTTTTCACCTTTTTGTTTGCGAATCTCATCCAGTTGATCGATATGGAGCAGGGCCAGGCAGACACCACCAATGCGAGAAGAAGCTTCAAGCAAATGCGATTTCAGTTGCGACATAAGAAAGCGACGGTTACCGGCACCGGTCAGGGTGTCGATCATTGCGACTTCTTCAAGATTCTTGATGGTATCTTCCATCTGTCTCGACGTTTCCAGCATGTCGTTTTGCATTAATGCAATGCGCGCAGCCGCGTTAACGCGGGCGGCTAATTCATGTGGGTTGGGTGGCTTGCGCAGGTAATCATCAACACCATGATCAAAGGCTTCAACCAGCAAGTCGATACTCTCGTTGGCAGTGAACAGGATAATCGCGGTGTAGGTGCCGATTTCTTCATCGCGCTGGCGGATGTGATCGGTGAGTTCGAGCCCATTCATTTCCGGCATCATCCAGTCAGCCAGCACGACATCTGCCGGTTTTTCGCTGAGCATTTGCAGTGCCATGGTGGCGCTGTCCGCAAGACGTACGCCATCGTAACCGGCCTTTTTCAGTGCGGTCTTAACAACAATTCGGCTGAATTGCAGATCATCGACGATGATGATGGATAAGTCTTTGTTTTTCATGTTAGCTTGCGCTGGCTATCCCTGCCGCTTTGCCGGGTGGTGAAACCCAGAACAGCGATCGATTATTTTATATTCAAAATATAGACAATAAATCAGGTATTTGCCGGTTATATCCAGACCGGGCCTACCGAATCACGCCATTGATTGACGATTTTGCAGAATAATTCCGCGGTTTTGGTGGCGTCATAGAGTGCGGAATGGGCTTTTTCGCTGTGCCAGTCAATGCCGGCGGCTTCGACAGCTCTCGACAGCACCGTCTGGCCATAAGCCAGGCCGGCCAGGCTGACCGTATCAAAGGTACTGAACGGGTGAAATGGATTGCGCGAAATATTATTACGATCCGCCGCCGCATTGATGAAGTTAAGGTCCATCATGGTGTTATGACCAATCATGACTGCACGTGTACAGCCATTATTTTTCATATCGGTGCTGACAAATTTGAAAAAATCCCGCATCGCTTCATCTTCCGGCTTGGCCATGCGGAACGGATGGAATGGGTCAATGCCATTAACCTCGAGCGACGCAGGTTCCATGTTTGAGCCGGGAAAAGGCTCTACATGGCAGGCAAAGGTATCATTGATATCGAGGTGACCGTCTTCATCGATCTTTAATGTCAGCGCACCGATCTCGAGTAACGCATCTTTCTTGTGATTGAAACCACCGGTTTCAACATCGACTACCACGGGCATAAAGCCGCGGAAGCGCTTCGACATCAGTGGAGATTCAGAATCACTCATGTGCTCAGGCTTTCAGGGTCCAGGGGATGGTCTGCCCGGCCATTAATGGCACCAGCTGTTCGCCGGCCATGGGATAGCTCTCGGGAATGCGCTGTTCTTTCTTCTCCAGGGTGATAGTGCCTGTATTTCTCGGCAGACCATAGAAATCCGGACCGTAGAAACTCGCAAAGGCCTCCAGTTTGTCGAGTGCGCCAATGGCTTCGAATACGGTGGCATAGAGTTCAATTGCCGCGTGGGCGGTAAAAATGCCGGCGCAACCGCAACTCGATTCCTTCAGGTTTTTCGCATGGGGCGCACTGTCGGTGCCGAGGAAGAACTTGGGATTGCCACTGCCGACGGCATGCAGCAGTGCTTCGCGGTGACGTTCCCGTTTGAGCACCGGCAGGCAGTAGTGATGCGGACGCATGCCGCCTTCGAACATCGCATTGCGGTTATACATCAGGTGATGCACGGTTACCGTGGCGCCAACACGTGCGCCCATATCCAGCACAAAATCAGCCGCATCAGAGGTGGTAATGTGCTCGAATACGATCTTGAGTCCCGGGAAGCGGTTCGTCAGTGGCATCAGCACCCGGTCGATGAATACTTTTTCACGATCAAATACATCGATACCCGGATCAGTCACTTCGCCATGGACCAGTAGCGGCAAACCGGCGCGCTGCATTTCTTCCAGCGCCGCATCGCACTTGCGGATGTTGGTAACGCCCTCGTCAGAGTTGGTGGTTGCGCCTGCCGGGTAAAGTTTGACTGCCTTGATGAAGCAGCTCTTGTGAGCGGCGCGGATCTCGTCTGCCGAGGTATTGTCCGTCAGGTACAGCGTCATCAGCGGTTCGAAATCTGTTCCTTCGACAGCGGCGAGTACGCGGTCAACATACTCCACGGCCTGCTTGACGGTAGTCACTGCGGGTTTCAGATTCGGCATAACAATCGCGCGCTGAAACTGTTTTGCCGTGAATGGAGCTACACTATTAAGTATCTCGCCATCGCGTAAATGCAGGTGCCAGTCGTCGGGGCGGGTAAGGGTGATGCTTTGTGTCGTCATGATCAGGCGTATTATGTACCATGACGTGTTTTGCATAAAGCCGATTGGTCAATATATGCGTTCAACAACTCGAACCAGGAAGAATAGATGCCGGTTTTAACAAGAATAGTGGGAATCATGCTGCTCAGGGCGGGTCCGCAGCACTTGCCATATTCTGTCCCGTTAATGCTGAGTCTTGTCCTGCTCTACGTAGTGTCAGGTGTTGCTGTGCTCGATTCATCGATGGACACAAATTATGCATTGGGCAACATGCTGCTGGACGTGGTGGTCTTGTTTGCGTTTACCTGGTTCTGCCTGTCGCTGCTGAAATTCAGACAGCGTTTCGTGCAAACGATTATTGCACTGGCTGGCATCGGTGTTGTTTATCATTTGCTGGCCTGGCCGTTATTGCTCGACCTGCAGGACATGCAAGCTGAAGCGCAAGGCGTTAAAATGTCTGCTGTGCTGATGTTGCTGTTGCTCAGCTGGCAGGTACTTGTTTATGGTCATGTGTTCAGGCATGCCATGGAAATGAGCATGAGTCGAGCACTGGCGTTATCGTTTGGTTATCTGTTCCTTTCTATCGCGGTGGCTGACATCGTTTTTCCTGGAGCTTAAATTGCATATACATATATTAGGGATATGTGGGACTTTCATGGGTGGTGTTGCCGTGCTTGCCAAGCAGGCGGGACATACCGTGAGTGGTTCTGATGAGAATGTTTATCCGCCGATGAGCACCCAGCTGGAACAGCTGGGTATCGAATTATGCGAGGGTTACAACCCTGAAGACATCACCGACGAAGTTGATCAGATCGTTATCGGTAATGCTATGTCGCGTGGCAACCCCATGGTTGAACACGTGCTCAATAATAATCTGCCGTACACATCGGGGCCACAGTGGCTCGCAGAAAATGTCCTGAGTAATCGTTGGGTAGTGGCAGTGGCCGGTACGCACGGTAAAACCACCACGGCCAGTATGACTGCCTGGATTCTCGAGTATGCAGGCCTGGCACCGGGGTTTCTCATTGGTGGTGTGCCCGGTAATTTCGGCCTGTCTGCACGCTACGGTGATTATCCTTTTTTTGTGGTCGAAGCTGATGAATATGACACCGCGTTCTTTGATAAACGTTCAAAGTTCGTGCATTACCAGCCGCGCACCTGCATATTGAATAACCTTGAGTTCGACCATGCGGATATCTTTGATGACCTTGGCGCAATCAAGAAACAGTTTCACCACCTGGTGCGCACAGTGCCCGGCCAGGGCAAGCTCATCGTTAATGCTGCCGATCCAAACCTGGAAGATGTGCTCAATATGGGTTCCTGGACACCGATAGAGAAATTCTCCGCTGCCGGCGAACAGTGGTCGATTGGCGCGGTTGCGGACGATGGTGCATCTTTCGAAGTCCTGGTTGATGGCAACTGTATAGCGACCGTTAACTGGCAAATGCATGGCAGCCATAACCGCCTCAATGCGCTGGCTGCAATTGCGGCTGCACGGCATGCGGGTGTCCCTGTTGAACAGGCCTGTGATGCGCTCGGAGCGTTCAAGGGCATCAAGCGTCGACTTGAGTTGCGCGGCGAAGTTGGCGGCATCAAGGTCTATGATGACTTTGCGCACCACCCGACTGCCATTATCGAAACGCTGTCCGCAGTAAAAGAGATTTCAGGCAACGGGCGCATCATTGCCGTGCTCGAGCCGCGTTCCAACACCATGCGTATGGGTGTGCATAAAAAAGAGTTGTTGAATTCACTTCAGCAGGCCGATGAAATCTACCTGCATCAGCCGCAGAACATCGACTGGAACCTGGGCGACATGGCAAAGCACTCCAGTTCACATGCTGAAGTATTTGATGATGTATCGAGTATTATTGATGCAGTGATCAATACTGCACAAGCGGGTGATCACGTTGTTATCATGAGTAATGGTGGTTTCGATGCCATCCATTCACGTTTGCTGGAGCAGCTGGAAAACAAGGCAGCCTGATAATGACAACAGTAAGCACACAACAAACGAAAGCACCTCGAATTATAGCTTTGGGCATCACCGGTGCATCCGGTGTGCAGTACAGCTTTCGCTTGCTGGAATGTTTGCTTGCAGCTGATCAACGCGTATACATGATGATCAGCAAGGCGGCGCAGGTTGTTATCGGTATGGAAACAGAAATGTCTCTACCGGGTCGAACAGCAGACATTCAAAAGGCACTCGCAGAAAAATATAACGCTGCTGATAATCAGCTAAAGGTTTACGGAGAAGATGAATGGACCGCGCCGGTAGCCAGTGGCAGCAATGATGTGAACGCCATGGTGGTATGCCCCTGTTCCATGGGCGCACTATCTGCAATTGCCTGTGGTGCGAGCAATAACCTGCTGGAACGCGCCGCAGATGTGATGCTGAAGGAACGCAAGAAACTCATCATCGTACCGCGCGAAACACCATATTCGGATATCCATCTTGAAAACATGCTCAAACTCTCGCGCATGGGCGCAGTCATGGTAGATGCCAACCCCGGGTTTTATAACAGGCCGGAATCTATCGATGACCTGGTTGATTTTGTTGTGGCAAAGATTCTTGATCAGCTAGAAGTGGAGCAAAAGTTGCAGCCCAGGTGGGGTGAGTAAAAGATTTTATTCACCGCAGAGGCGCGGAGGTCGCAGAGTTGTTTTAGTGCTGTCATTGCGAGGAGCGGTAGCGACGCGGCAATCTCAAGTAGTGTGGCTATAGATTACTTCACCATGTCTATCCTGAGCTGCGCCGAAGGGCTCGCAATGACAACATTAAAATAACCTCTGCGACCTTTGCGCCTCTGCGGTAAACAATCCTTCTCAATCAATAACCAGCTCCGTTTCTCCAGGCTTATTGTCACCAGGCCATAAAGCATCCCTGATTTTCCGCTCGACAAAATCAGCCAAACGTGAGCCTTCCAGTGAATCCGCAATCGTCATTTTACGGCCGTCTTTCGTGTGTGCTTTTATCGTGTAATAAACAGTATGTTTAGTACCCGACTGCATTTGTGAACCTATATCACGCTCCAGTTTCGTTATTTCATCTTGCCTGGCCTTGCGTTGAAAGCGAAACCCGAACACGTTACGAATAATATGAATACCCTGCGACGATACGGTTGTGGTTAGCGTATTGCCCATCATGTAATAACCAGCGATAGCAACGAGACTGCCAATGCCGCCAAAGGCGAGTGGAAAAATAATATCGCCGGACTCTTTGCCGATAAAGTAGCCGATAACAGCGAACAGCGTACCTATCGATGCCAGCATGATTGAAGGCCAGAGGTGGCGATACCATGGGTAATAAAATTGCAGGCCATCAGCCGTCTGTGAAATTTTCACCTTGCCTGCAGGCGCCTTTTGTAATGGCGCCGAGTCTTTGACATACGGAATATCCAGGCTTGAATAAAGCGGCTTGCCCGTCTCAAACACGGGAACGGTGAAGCTTCGATTGAAATCGATACCGGGTAGCTCGCAATCCAGCTGTAATACCCAACGGTGGTAATTCGAAGACGCGCGTTCACTTTGTGGAAGGTTCTCGGGGATATCGAAGCGGAAAGCGATTTCGCTACCACCATCGGCTGAGCGATTGATCGTGGCCAGTCCTTCGCGTTGCCATTTCGTCGTGGTTTTGGTTGATCGGTTTTTGCCGGTACCGGTTGTTCTCAGGTGCTGGCAGTTGAGCGTGATGTTTACCGTATTGTTTGCATGATAAGGAATCCGGGTTTCGATGCGGCCACCGAAGTCGCCGCCGATAGAGCCAGGCGCTGGATCCAGAACAAGTTCTGTCACACCATACTTGCGCCACGCCATGACAGAATAAACAAACAGCGCCAGCGCTGAAATACCAACCAGCGGAAATAACAGCACAACCAGGATCAGGTAGTTTTCCTTGGCAAGCTCATCTGGAATTGCAAGCACCGCCGGGGTGCTCAAGCCGGTAAAGGCAACACCGAACAGCAGGCTGATCCAGATCAGAGACTTCGCGCCTGAACGTATACGGCCGTTTTTCCAGTCGCCTGTGTCTTGCCAGTTGGTGTCAGGATTATTCTTCATTACCGATTTATAGCTGAATTTTTACCGCAGAGGCGCAAAGGTCGCAGAGGTTTATAAATGTTGTCATCTCGACCGCAGGGAGAGATCTCCTGAAGCGTGTAGCATTGATTGGGAGATTTCTCCCTGTGGTCGAAATGACATTTGTTTGTCATTGCGAGCCCTTCGGCGCAGCTCAGGATAGACATGGCGAAGCAATCTATGGCCATAACGTTAGATTACTCCGGGCTTCCTGCCCTCCGCCGTCGGACGTGCTACGCACGTACAAATACGATCCATTCGAATTTGTGCCGCGTCGCTGCCAGTTACTTCAGACTTCCTGTCTTACGCCCTTCGAGCCGCACTTCGTGCGTTCAAAATCGTTCCAGACGATTTTGTCTCGCAATGACAGACCTACAACCTTTGCGTCCTTTGCGCCTTTGCGGTGAACAATGGCAAAAAAAACGGCCCACAAAGGGGCCGTTTTCATTTCAGCTTGTTAAGTAAGCCTAGGCGCTGCTGACATCCACAGCCTGTAGCCCCTTGTCGCCCTCAGTAACCGAGAATACAACACGTTGGCCTTCGCCCAGGGAGCGGTGCCCCTTGCCCTGGATCGAACGGAAGTGAACGAATACATCGTCGCCGTTCTCGCGGGTGATAAAACCAAAACCTTTGGCTGCGTTAAACCATTTAACAGTGCCCATTTCCTGGCCGTCACTGACTTTCACATCAACGGCATTGCGATTGCCAAGCTTGATCGATAGAGCGGAGGCTATGAAGAAGCTGATAAATGTAGCGGACCATAAAGGCAGGTAGTCTACTGAAAGCAGTGCACGTACGCTTTCCATAATGCCGGTGTTTTGCCCAACCAGCATGTGATAACTGGCCAGTATTGTAATGTCGGCAAAGATAAGGCTGATAATTAAAATCTTAATAAATTGACTCGTTGTTAACATGTTTACCTCTTTGTATTTCTTCTCATTTTATGGATAGGTGTGTCTGTCTGCCTGGTACATATAAAGTGCAGACGAAGGGATTATAACTGAGAGCTGTTCTCACTAACACCAGTGAAAGTGTGGACTTTAGTCGGATATGGATTTACGTCTGGCGATATTTGCCATGATCGATTCAACCGTGGTTTCGCTGGGTAGCTGCAGGTGGAATCCTTTTTCTTCCATATTTTTCAGAACCTTGTGGGCGTCATCCCGTGCCAGCCGGGTTTCCGGGGTGAGCTCGAGCTCCATGGTGAATTGTGTGAGGCCAATACCTTTCATGATATCGGCAGGTACCTTCGAGAAGTCATCACGCTCGGGCAGGTAGATGTACATATCGTCCTTGCGCGAGCAGCGATAAATGAAGCAATTGGCCATTGATGCTAGCTGATTTTTTTCAGTACACGCTTGGCCGCTTCGATAGTGGCGTCGAGTTCAGCATTCATATGCGTGCTGGAAACAAAGCCGGCCTCGTATGCAGACGGTGCCATATACACGCCTTCATCGAGCATACCGTGGAAGAAAGCCTTGAACTGCTCGATATTGCACTGCGTGGTCTGCTCGAAACTGTTCACCTGCTGGTCGCTGAAAAACAGACCGAACATGCCGCCGACACGATTGCAGGTCATGGGAATGCCGGCTGCCTGTGCTGCAGCCAGGATGCCATTGGTCATGTATTCAACTTTCTCGCTGAGCACATCATAAAAACCCGGTGCTGAAATCAGTTCCAGTGTTTTCAGGCCTGCTGTCATAGCGATTGGATTACCTGACAGCGTACCAGCCTGGTACACGGGACCGAGTGGTGCAATGTGTTCCATAATCTCGCGTTTGCCACCGAAGGCACCAACCGGCATGCCGCCGCCAATAACTTTACCCAACGTCGTCAGGTCCGGCTTGATGCCATAGTGAGCCTGCGCGCCACCAAGAGCAACGCGAAAACCGGTCATCACCTCATCAAAAATCAGCACGATGCCATGATTGCTGCAGGTTTCACGCAGCCCCTCGAGGAAGCCATCGACGGGTGGAATGCAGTTCATGTTACCGGCCACCGGTTCAACGATGACACAGGCGACTTCACCGCCTATCTTGTTGACGGCATCATTGAACGCATCAAGGTTGTTATACGGCAGGGTGACGGTGTGTTCAGCAAGTGAGGCTGGAACACCGGGTGAGCTTGGTGTGCCCAGGGTCAGTGCGCCCGAGCCGGCTTTAACCAGCAACGAGTCGGCGTGGCCGTGGTAACAGCCCTCGAACTTGATCAGCTTGTCGCGACCGGTGAAACCGCGCGCCAGTCGAATCGCGCTCATGGTGGCTTCAGTACCGGAACTCACCATGCGCACCATGTCCATCGAAGGCACCAGCTCGCACACCTTGTCAGCCATCACGGTTTCAATTTCTGTGGGTGCGCCAAAGCTGAGGCCATTGTCGGCAGCCGCTTTAACCGCAGCGATCACGTCGGGGCACGCATGCCCGAGAATCATTGGACCCCAGGAGCCGACGTAATCGATGTATTCCTTGCCCTCGGAGTCATATATATAAGGTCCACTGGCTTTCTGGATAAAAACCGGGTCACCGCCGACACCCTTGAAGGCGCGAACCGGTGAATTAACCCCGCCGGGGATGTGTTGCTGAGCTGCGTCAAACTGGTCTGACATGGTATTCGTCGCTGATTGTTACTGAAAAGTCGCGATTTTACCTCAATTTTGATTATTCGATTGGGTAGAGTAGTAACGCCAATAGTCGCATGGAATCTGGTGACTTATCGCAATAATCTTGTGCTAGATTGACAGGTTCTGTCGTGACATTGAATTCGAGCAGCAAAGGAATATAAATAATGAAGCTTCACCTCAAACTTGCCCTGGTATTTATCTTTTCAGTAATCATTGCGGCCTGTTCCTCGGGTATAAGAGTCAGCCAGGATTTTGAGAAGGGCTTTGATTTTACGACGCTCAAAACCTATGACTGGGCGCCGAATGAAGACAATGCATGGGGGCTACAAGGTAATGATCTTGTCGACAGGCGGATTCGTAATGCAATCGTCAATTTTCTAACTTCAAGAGGTCACCGCCAGGTTTCGGAGCAGCCGGACTTTTATATCAGCTATGACCTGGCTGTCGAGCAGCGCATTAGTAGTAGTAATGTCAGTGGTGGCGTTTCGATGGGTCGTTCAACTGGAGGGCGTGCAGGGAGTATCTCCATTGGTACCGGTTCCAGGGTTAGAACTTACGATGAGGGCACCTTGATCATAGACATCACGGATGTGGCCAGTGGCAAACTGGTATGGCGTGGGGTCAGTTCGCAGGCATTACCTGATCTGTCGGATCCTCAAACGCTGACTAACCAGATTAATGCCACCGTGGCAGCCATCTTGGCACAGTATCCGCCTAAGTAGAGCTTTGCTTCAAAGTTTCAGAAGGCAGTTCGGCAAACAATTTTTTATAAATCGAGCTGAACTGGCCCATGTGCCAGAATCCATTGAGTTGTGCAATCGTTGAAACTTTTTCTTTATCAGGATCGGCAACTCGCAACAGTTTGCGTACGTTGTTAAGTCGATGTATTAATGTGTATTCTTTTGGGCTAAGCCCGTATCTTTCGCGAAAAGCATATTCAAGCGTGCGCTGACTCACGTTACATGTCTCGCATAGATCAGTCACAGTAACAATATAATTTCTAGCTTCATCGATATAGTTAACAGCAGATTGCAGCGCAATATCGCGTCTACGTTGTTTGTTGGAGTTTACTGGCTGAGTACTATGTTCCAGCAAGTGAATCATCTGTTCAGATAACTCATTCTCGAGCTGTTCAAGAAGTGCGTTGTTGATAGCGTATTGGCCAGAAGAGAACATCTGCTCTGTATGAAGCAGGAAATTTCTTAACATAGTCAGCATTTGCGGGTTACACTGGAATACTTCATGACCATTAATCAACTCGTTGAAGCTTGGAAGCTGAAATGCTGCGCACACCTGGTCAAGTTTTTCTTCTGTGAAAGATATAACGAATACATCAAAGTCAGATTGTGAAATGCTGTAAAGCTCTCCATCAGGCGGAAAAATGAACAACTGTTCACCGGATACATCTTTATTTCGCCAGTAGATATTGATTTCGGGTTTGGCGAGTAAACCAAAAGTAATCAAACCTCGCGGTGAGCTGCCTTTTTGCAGTAGTCGTCGTGTCAGGCTTGCGCGCGAAAATATAAAGCGACTGTTGCCATAGGTAAGTATCTCGCTGGTGAAGACGCCATGTTCCAGCTGGCGGTAATCGAGATCCCAGTTGAGGGCATTGGTGCAGAATTCATCAAAGTCGTTGCTGTGCTGATGCAGGTAGAAATACTGTTCTTTCATGCCATGCTCATCCCGATTTGCGAATTTTTGATATTAATGAGAATCATTATTCGTCATAATGAACCTGAATACAACAGCAGGTATTAATCCCCAAATATTTATGGGATTGAAATTAAAGGGATTAAATAGTGAACAAGCAACTTCTTAAATTTGGATATTTGCTGATTCCAGCACTTCTGTTTTTGCCGCAACAGGCCATGTCTGATGGCAGTAAAGGGTTGCAACATCGTATTTCATTGTATTTATGGGGCGCAGGATTAAGTGGTAACGTCGGCAACGCTGCAGGTGCTTCACCGGTCAATGTTTCGTTTGATGACATCCTCGATAACATGGAAGCCGCTTTCATGGGCAACTATCGGGCGAAGGGTAACAAGTGGGCTTTTGGCCTCGATTATATATATCTCAATCTCGCACCAACTTCAGATACACCTCCTGCAACCGTTGATCTGAAACAGTCAATCCTGGAGCTCACCGGTGGTTATGAACTGGCACCGGGATTGGAGGTGCTTGCTGGAATTCGCTACGTTGATATCAGCATGAATGCAACCTTGAACATCTTATCAACGCCACCATCCATTTCGGGTGAAGATGACTGGATCGATCCGATTGTGGGTCTGGATTACAGGACAGCACTATCAGAAAAATGGCGGTTTTATGGCAGAGGTGATATCGGCGGCTTCAAGGTGGGTTCTGACGTCACCTGGCAGCTGGCTGCTTTCTTTGGTTACATGCCTTCAAAGAAGTGGAACCTGTTTGTAGGTTATCGTCACCTGGATTTTGATTACAAGAGCGATAATGAGAACAGGTTTTTTTATGACATGAGTGTAAGTGGGCCACTCATAGGTTTCGGATATATTTTCTAACGCAGATATTAGCGATCAATTTTGAATAAACAGCTTGGTAACTGTTCAGTTTATGAATAGGGGATTAATAATGGGTGAACATCGCATGACCAGAAATATCATGTGGACGCTGATAGCCATAACACTGGCAGCCGGCGCGTTCAGTTCTATTTTGTTTACCGAGCTGGGTCAGTTTCTGAATCTTCCGAGCACATGGTTATACGCGGTTTATCCAAATCTTGGCTGGACAAGTGTGACGGTAATCATTGCATGCCTGGGTGTGATCTTCCTGCAATTCCGCTACAAATTGCTGGATAGGCGAATTGTACTCGGTTATGTCGTGATAATTGCCGGCATGGTTTTCGTAACAAACTACTTTGTGCCGGAAATCTGGTTGCGTGGTCATCATCATACGGCGGAATTCATCTCTGTGCCTGAAGCCGATGCAATGCTTGAAGATAATGACGACGTATTCGTGCTTGAGATCAACGGCGAGGCCAGGGCATATCCGCGTGACTGGATGATGATCCCGCATATTGCCGGTGATACTGTTGGTGGTGAAGAGGTGGTCATGACATATTGTGCATTGAGTAATCTTCCGCTGCCATTCAGTTCATCTGTTATGGGTGAAGACTCACATCTGAAGGTAGTCTCACAGGTGCACAACAATCTTGTCATGGTTGATGAAAACAGCGGAGAGCTCTATCAACAGATAACATCCAGCACGCCGGATGGCAGTGGCCATCTCGATCCCGAAGCGGCTCAGCGCATGCCCTGGCGATCATTCAAGGCAATCTATCCGAATGGACGCGTATTTCATGTGGTCGAAACAGGCTTATTAGGGTTGCTGGACAAGATAACCTATGCCTTGTTTGTGAACACACTGGAAGGTCATTACGAAGGCGAGAAGCCACTGTTCCCAACACTGAGCCTGGATGATGACAGGCTTCCAGCCAAAGAAAAAATATGGGGCTTGAATATTAATGGTGAACAGGTTGCGTACACTCGCAGCTTCCTCGAGCAAAAGCCGCTGCACAATACGACAGTGGGTGGCGTGTCTGTGCTATTGGCATGGTTTCCTGAATATGAAACGCTCGGTGTGTTCAGTCGCAAGCTCAACGGACGTACTATTGAGGTGACAAATATAGATGTTCATGGTGAAACGAGTGAGGGCAAGCTGGACAGGTTACCCCAGTACCCACATGTGTTCTGGATGATCTGGAGTCACTGGTACCCTGAGTCAGGGATTAATAGTTAGTCAAGTGTCGAATAAGTAGTAATAATTTTCTATCAAGAAGAGGACGTGATGAATAAATTTACTCAGTATATTCATGTGTTACCGGTATTTGTATTCATCTTGGCGGTAGTTGTTTCACATAATGTAACAGCAGCTGAAGAAGACGATATCGCGGTAATCATTGCGCAGGAACTTGAACTTGATCAGGGGCAGACTGAACAGTTAAGTGCAGCAATGGACAAGTTCGGCGCACAGCTTGAAGCACTGATGGCAGAGCAGGAAGGGGAGGACGCTGATCCCGAGAAAATGATCAACGGCATCAAGCAGGCTCAGGATGAGCATAACAAGGAAGTGGAAAAGATCATGGGCAAGGACAAGTTCAAGCAATACGAAGCCATGAAAGAAAAGGCAATCAAAGGTATCTTCGCTGATTTGATCGAGATACAGTTGATGGACGTGCAGCCTAAAACCAGCCTGTCAAACGAGCAGGTGACAAAACTGGCTGGTGTACTCGGAGACAGCAAGTATCGACTGATCCAGGTGGCCTGGGAAAATGCAGGGAAAAGCCTGAGGCCTCGCCAGAAAATCCAGTTAGCCAACCAGTTGAAAGGCATTCAACGAGATACACGTGCAGGTGTCGAAGGCATCCTGACGCCCGAGCAATTGGCAGCCTGGGATAAGCACATGGAAGAGCAGAAGAAGAAATAATCATATTAATGATGAATCTGTACATTAACAGGAAACTAATTATGAAAAGTCTAGGTGCGATAACCGCGGCAGCCGCTATCGGTCTGTCCTTAAGTTGCGGCTCACCCGAGGTGAGTGCTTCGAAAGAAATTCTTCATGATGCAGAATTCTATGTTCTCAAAGCACAAAATGGCGAGAGATGGGCAGCAGAAGACAAGGAGCTTGGTGAAAAACTGGCACAGCTGAAGGAGAAACACGGGACGCCGCCGAACATTGTCTACATACTCTGGGACGACCAGCCCTATGGTATTGTCGGTTTCCCGAATATCCAGAAAAACCTCGGTCTGAACACGCCCAACATCAACAAGATGGCGGCTGAAGGTATCAATTTCACCCGCATGTATTCTGAGCCATCATGTACGCCGACACGTGCTGCGTTTCTGACCGGACGGACACCAGTCCGCCATGGCATGGGCGTCGTCGGAATGCCGCATGAATTCTCAGGGCTTCGCGGAGACGAGGTGACGATCGCAGAAGTGCTCTCCGAGGCAGGTTATGCAACGGCGTTTTATGGCAAGGGTCACCTGGGGGACATCGAAGAGAGTTACCTGCATAACCAGGGATACGATGAAGCTCTGTTCACGCCGATGAATCAGATCACGTCACTATATAGCCCCCAGGGGGAAGCGGTGAATGCGGTTCTGGGCCTGCATTCCGAGCTCTATCCGCCAGATCCCTACAAACTCGATGATCCGGGGCTTGTTCCGAAAGGCTGGGTCCAGATCATCGAAGGCAAGAAAGGCGAACAGGGCAAGGAATGGTGCGGCACATCCAACGAATGTTATGACAAGCTGGACAGGGAAGCAGAGAAGCGGACGCTGGAGTTCATGCGCAAGAATGCCAAGGCAGGCAAACCGTTCTTCGTCACCTACTGGCCGAACTGGCTAAACTTCCTGAAGCCGGAAGCGCCTAAGCGTACCCTGAACGGGGGCAAGGTCGCCGGTGCATACCAGGATCTTGATGCGTTTATTGGTACGGTCATGGAAGAGCTGAAAACGCTGGGTATCGCAGAAAATACCCTCTTTGTTGCCATGGCCGACAACGGGCCCATGGTCCACAACCCGCCTCCGGGCTGGGGAATGACAGAGGTCCTGTACCGTGGCGGCAAAGGTGACTTCACCGAGGGCGGTGTCCGTGTGCCGGCCTTCGCATGGTGGCCGGGCGTGGTAGAGGATGGCCAGCTGGTCGGGGACATGATTCATGTAACAGACCTGTATACCACCTTCGCGCGCCTTGGAGGTGCAACGGACAATATCCCGACCGATCGTGTTGTCGACGGACTTGATCAAACGGCGTTGCTGATGAAAGGGGATGGCAACGGTCGCCGCGACTATGTACACATCTACCAGGGTCATACGCTCGCAGCTACAGTCAAGGGTCGATACAAGCAGCACTGGATATCTTCAGACCCAGGTGCGGCATCCGGTATCGGTGCTTCGTTCTATGATCTCTATCAGGATCCGCGCGAGGAAAATCCTCACCTTGTCCCATTGATTCACACACAGGGCCAGTTCAATCGAATGCGTGCGCGGCATGAGCTGATGAAAAACACCTACCCGGACAAACCCAATGGCAGAGGCATTCCGTTGACCGGCCTGTCCAATGCGCGGCCTGAGACGAAAGCTATCGAAGACATGGTACGCAGAAATCTAGAAGGTATGCCATTCAGTATCAAGGAATACCTGCAGCATGATCCCCCGACAGAGCTGCGTGATTTTGATTGGGGCAAGTGAGAGTGATCGAGCGATATTTCAGGAAACTCTTAATTAATATTGATGTTTCAGCATGCTCGGCGATTAAATATATACTCTAATGATTCACTGAAATACATAGAGCATCTGGTTCAGCTGCCGTTTAATCAGGATATGGACCCTGGATTTGGCGATCGGCAGTAACTGCTGATATATAAGGCCGCTTGTCAGGCGGCCTTTTTTCTCTTGTATATAATTCTGCAAGATTATGGCTCTATCAAGATGTGAATTATTGAAAGCCTCAGTTCTTGTTATTTGCGTAACAGAGAAAATTTAATCTTCATCGGGTTTTCAGCGTTTCTGAGGGTAGCTCTCCAAAATGTCGACGGTAGTCTGTGGAGAACTGGCTCGTGTGCCAGAAGCCATGGCGGCTGGCAATGTCTGCTACGCGGTTGGTTCTGGTATTACTCTGTAACAGTTTTTTATAAACACTGTTCAGATGATATGCTTTTGCATAAGACTTGGGCGATATTCCGTATTGATCAATAAACGCTCTTTGTAGTGAACGTATATTTATATCGTTATCAGAACAAAACTGACTCATTGAAATTTGATCGTGTGGCGTTTGCTTAACG
>JARFRD010000099.1 GCA_029287435.1 Gammaproteobacteria bacterium | reverse complement strand
AATACCGCTCATGCAGGTTATGTAGTCGCGGTAATCAATCCGAAGCACTCGCTTTATCAAATGACCTCGCAACACTGGTTGACTACCACGACTGATGAGACTGTGCTGTTAAGCGGTGATCATGCGAGAACAGTTTACTTGAGCCCGCTCGCTGGTGAATACCAGCTGTTTCATGAGGCGCCTCGTTCAAATGAACAGCTTGCAGCGAATTTTGTTCGAAACAGAACCGGTGATTTTGGCCGGTTGCATGACTACAGGGGCGAAGAGGTACTGGCAACGGGTCGCACGATTGACAGGACCGACTGGCTGTTATTACAAAAAATTGATGTAAGTGAAGCTCTGAGTGAATCACGCTCTCACCAGGAGTTTGTGCTGACGGTTTTCCTGCTGGCATTATTTGTTATAACGATCAGTTTTATAGCTATCTGGCGTCATGCAACGAGCGTTCGTTTGCAAAAAACATCAGCGGTACTGGCGGCTAAAACTGCCTTGCTGAATGCTGTTGGAGACAATATCCGGGATTATATTTTTCTGCTTGGGCCTGACGAGAATATTCAATTTATTAACAAGAAGCTGTCGAACGGTGTAGGCATTCCCTTTGAGGAAATTGTCGGCCGGTCTATGCATCATATTTTCAGCATTGAGACGACTGAGCGTCTGCTCTCGGTTAAAAATATGTCAAGCGGTGGCGATATCAAGAATAAAGTCATGCGGCTGATGATTGCTGAAAACGACAGCATCTACCATGTTTCATCTGTTACATTGGCCAAAGGTGACTATAAAGATTCAGTATTGTTCGTGTTGCATGATATCGCCGAGCTAAAGCAGGCGCAGGACCGTCATAACCGTTTGCTGGAAGGTATTATTGCAACACTGGTGTATGCAACCGATATGCATGATCCACATTGTGCACATCATTCACAACGAACACGAGAAGTTGCTGTTGCCATAGCCCGAGCCATGAACCTGGATGAAGACAGCATAGAAACACTGTCAATGGCGGCACTATTGGCAAATATAGGTAAACTGTACTTGCCACGCGAAATCCTCACTAAGCTCGATCCACTCACAGCTGAAGAAGAAGAGCTGTTACAAGGTCACGTCAAACACTCGGTTGAAATTATCAAGGATCTCGAGTTTGACGGACCGGTTGTTGAGATAATCGAGCAGAAAAATGAGCGCCCGGACGGCAAGGGTTATCCAGTCGGATTGCGCGGCGACAATATTTTGCAGGAGGCGAAAATTATCGCTGCAGCCAACGCATTTGTTGCCATGTCGAGCGCTCGTGCCTATCGCCAGGGTCTGCCTGTTAAAGATGTACTGGATGCTATGTTGTCACAGGCTGATCATGCCTATGATCGAAGTGTTATTGCCGCGCTATTTCATGTTGCAGAAAACAGGTCGGACTGGAAGAACTGGCAGCAGGTTGATGTGCCCAACGATTAGATAGCATTTACACGGGCAGGTATATGATAGGAGTTGATTTGTAAGGCCTGTGCCGGGCACTGTTATTGCCAGTCAGTGATTATTGAACAGATGATATCAGCAGCATAACAAAAGCAATCAGGATTACTGTGAGCAGTATCACAGTTCCCCAGTGTTTCTGTTCAGCCTGTTTGCTGCGTTGAATTGATGCCTTGATGCCAGGGGCAAATAAAAACAGGATGAGTAATCCTGCTGCGCCCAGTACGATTTGTTCCCACAGTTCCATATCGATATTCGCCTGTTTATTCGAACTTGTAATGTTTCTCGATCGCTTCGGTTATTTTCCACACGCATTTCATGCCTTTTGGAAACACAACCAGGTCTCCGGCCTGTATCGTCACCGGCTCTTCATTTTCGGGTGTGATCACTGCACTGCCTTCGATGATATAACAGGTTTCCTGCTGGTCGTATTCCCAGTCGAACTCAGAAATATCCTTGGTCCATATCGGCCAGTCATCGACGTAGAGGACATCGAGCTTGGCAGGGGTGACATTATGCTCAATCGTAATACTGCTCATGTTTGTGATGCGTTGGGTTTGTTCAAAGAACAGGCATGATATCAGCGAATTTCTTCAACGGTAAATTTTTTATCTTTTACTGTCGGGATGATCAGCGCGTAGCCCTGTTGTTGCCAGTGTGATAATTCGGTAATAGCCGATGGTACAACATCGATAAAATTGTAAAAGTCCTTCACGCTATATCCGTAATCTTCCGCTGCGAGGCCACATACTTTGAACTTGACACCAAGGTCGGCGTAATAACGCATGCGCTCAACGGCATTCTTGTACTTCTGGTAGTTTTTCTGTGCCACAGTCACGATTTCGGTACCATGGATAACAACCACGATATCCATAAATTCCGGCGCCTGGTTGTAAGGGTCATCCATCAGTGGATTCATCAATGAGCGTATCCAGTATAATGCGGAGTGAATTTTCTGCGGGTCATCGAAATAGAACTCGAACATAACCTTCTGTTCTTCATAAGGTGTCTGAACCCAGTTTCCACCACTGGCGTGGGCAGGATTGATGGTGAGCAGGGTTAGCAGGAGTAAGAGTATCTTCATATCCAGGCCCTCCTTTGTTTGATGACTGATTAATTATCTATTGTAAGAGCTGATTATGGCGGATCAACACGCATCCAGTCCGGTTATATTTGATGTCTCGGTAGAGGAGTTCGATACACGGGTTATCGAGGCCTCGCATGAGCTGCCGATCATTGTCGATCTGTGGGCAGACTGGTGTATGCCGTGCCTGGTGATCGCGCCCAAGCTGAAGCAGCTGATAGCCGAGTATGACGGTCAGATCAGGCTTGCCAAGGTAGAGGTCGACGACGGGCATAACATGAAACTGGCTGGAAAGTACCAGGTGCGGGGCTTTCCGACCGTGATCCTGTTTCGGCATGGTGAGGAAAAAGCACGCTTTCATGGCGCTAAGCCCCTGGCGTTTTTAAGGGAATTTGTACAGGATTACGTCGAAGAGTGAGATAAATACGGGCTTTGACGCCTTGAATATAAGTGTATAATGAACAACTAATAATTGATCTATGTCTATACAAGACTATGATTAATTAGGTTAAGCTATTTGAGCATGACTCAAAGATATGAATTTATGACTTGGAGAACTATGATGAAAAAGCTGTTTAGCATGTTATTTGCTGTTGCCTTGATGGCATATGCAACAACAGGTTCCGCATGGTGGAACGACGATGATTACTATGGTGGTGGTCCCTGGGGTCACGACTGGAACCCATATGATGAGTGGGATCCACGTTACTGGATGGAAGAAATGGAAGACATCTGGGACGATGATGATGATTATTACCGTTATGGTGGTTACGGTTATGGTCCATACGGTGGTGGTGGCTATCCATATGGTGGTGGTTATGCTCCATACGGTGGTGGTTACTATCAGCAACCATACGGCGGTGGTTACTATCAGCAACCCTACGGCGGTGGTTATTATCAGCAGCCATACGGCGGCTACGGCTACTAAGCCCGCACGCTAGCACTGCAGCCTGCGATAACTCGCAGTCTGAATACAGAAACCCCGGCTACATGCCGGGGTTTTCTTTTTGTGCAACTTGTTTTGGCTCAATGCGCTTATCAAGTATTTCTAATACAATCATGTTCTTTGTATCAAGTGGCTGATTAATAAGGGTTTATTATTTCTATGGTCAGATCAGTACAACAGGGCCGGCCGCGCGCAGTGATTTCCACTCGCGTAGCATGGCTGCTGCAGCTGGTGTTTACCCTGTTTGCGCTGCTCGTGGTGAATTCGGTCTACCTTGCCAGCATTACCCTGCTGGAGCAGCTCAGCGGTGATATTTACGAGGATTATTTTTATCTGCTGATGTTTTTGCTGCATCTGGTGCTCGGCCTGCTGCTAATACTGCCTTTTCTGGTTTTCGCCTGGTCACATGCAAGACGCGCAATCCATGTGAACAACCGCTATGCAATACGTGCTGGCCTGTCATTATTCCTGGTCGGGCTGCTGCTACTCGCGAGTGGTATCGTGCTGACCCGGTTTGGTTTTTTCGAGGTCAATGATCCGCTCATTCGCCGTTCTGCCTACTGGCTGCATGTGATATCACCGTTAATACTGGTCTGGCTGTTCGTGCTGCATCGCCTTGCCGGCAGGCCGATACGCTATGCAACCGGTTTGCGCTGGACCGCGCTGGCCGGCGTATTTGCCGTGATCATGCTGGGTTTACACAGCCTTAATCGAGCAGAGCCAATGAGTACGGCCGAGGCAGCGTATTCACCATCGATGATTCGCACCGCGGACGGCAAACCCATACCGGCAGAAAACCTGATGACAGATCATGAGTGCGAGGAATGTCATGCTGATATCACCCGCAGCTGGGAAGTCAGTATGCATCGCCACAGTTCATTCACCAATCCTGCCTACCGCTTCAGTGTGGAAGAAACCCGCGAAGCTGTGTTGGCCAGGGATGGCAGCGTTAAGAATTCACGTTTTTGCGGGGGTTGTCACGACATTGTGCCTGTGGTCAGTGGCCGCTTTGACCAGCTGGACTTTGATCCGGATACAGATCCGTCAGCCAGCGCTGGTTTGACCTGTACCTCATGTCATGCGATCACACAGGTCAACAGTACGCTCGGTAACAGTGACTTTATTATCCAGGATCCGGCACGGTACCCGTTTGCAAAGAGTGACTCGTCCATACTCAGGGCGGTCAGTAAACAATTAATCCGCGCCAAGCCTGACTACCACAAGAAGAATTTACTCAAACCACATCATCGCACGGCAGAGTTCTGTTCTACCTGTCATAAAGCGCATGTGCCTGAAGGCGTTAACCAGTATCGATGGCTCAGGGCGCAAAACCATTACGACAGTTTTTTGCAGAGCGGTGTTTCCGGGCATCGTGTAGACAGTTTCTACTACCCGGCGGCGGCCGTAGAAAACTGTGCAGCCTGTCACATGCCGCTCGAACTATCGGATGATCCTGCAGCTAAAGACTTTGATGGTTCCGGGAATCGGAGCATACATAATCACCAGTTTGCGGCAGCAAATACCGCAGTACCGCAGATGCTTGGATTGCCGGACTGGGTAAACGAGGCGCACAAAAAGCGTCTGAGTAATGTTACACGCGTGGATATTTTTGGTTTAAAGACTGGAGGAGATATCACCGGTAAACTCCAGGCGCCATTACGACCAGGGCTGCCTGTCTTGGGTGCAGGGCAAAGCTATCTACTGGAGACAGTGGTGCGTTCCTATGGTGTCGGGCACATGCTTACACAGGGCACCGCCGACTCTAACCAGTTGTGGCTGGATGTGGCTGTATACGATGGCGATAAACTGATTGGTCGCAGTGGCGGAATGAATGCTGACAATGATGTTGATCCATGGTCCTACTTTATCAACAGCTATGTACTCGATAAGAATGGTAATCGTATTGATCGGCGTAATGGCCAGGATATGTTTGTTGCGCTCTATAATCACCAGATCCCACCGGGTGCAGCCAGTGTAGTGCATTACGCGTTAACTTTACCTGCTGATACTGAAGGACCTGTCACAATCGAAGCGAGCCTGAAGTACCGAAAATTTGATAGTACCTATCTTCGCTACATAAAAGCTGATGACGATGAAAAAAATGATCTGCCTGTCACAGTACTGGCGACAGATCGTGTGGTATTACCAGTGAGCAGTAACAAGCAAGTCATTACTGATCAGTCCAGCCCGGTAAGTGAATGGGAGCGCTGGAACGATTACGGCATTGGTCTGTTGCGCGAAGGTAATCGAGGTTCAGGCAAGGGAGAGTTACGCCAGGCTGAATATGCGTTCAGCCAGGTTGAGAAACTGATGCCGTCACACGGTTCACTGAATCTTGCGCGTACTTATTACAAGGAAGGTCGACTTGAAGATGCGGTCACAGCCTTGCACCGTGCAAAGCAGGCTGGCGCAGCACCCTGGACCGTTGCCTGGTTCAGCGCCCTGGTCGACCATGAATACGGACAGCTTGATAGTGCTATCGATACACTCGAACAGGTGGTAAACAATAACTTTGCCGAGGCACGCGAACGTAACTTTGATTTCTCCTATGATCTTAACCTGTTGAACGAACTGGGTCGTCTTTACTATGAGCGCGGACGGCAGCGCAAGGCAGACAGGGTTGCTCAATTCAAGCGCTCAAGTGAATGGTTTGAAAAAGCACTCGCCATTGATGCGGAAGATTTAACGGCGCACTTCAACCTTGCCCTGGTTTACAAATTACTCGGCGATGACAACAAGGCTGAGTACCATCGGCAACAACATGACAAGTATCGACCGGACGATCATGCCATAGAGGTTGCAGTGACTCGTCACAGGCAGGCAAATCCGGCAGCAGATCACGCAGCTTCAGCACTGGTTATTCATGACCTTAATCGTACTGGCGCGTACGGCATGAACCAGTCGCTAACACAGATTGTGCAAGGTAATGATGTACAAACATACGACAGGAAAGTGAACAGGAGCACGAATGAGTAAGGCAAGACATTCCGGTGAGCATGTAATACGTAAGGCCTTTGTGCGCTCATTGTTAGTGATTGTGGTTATAGCGGTCACTGCGGTGCTTGTATATCTCTTTATGCGGGAAGGGCCCGAGATGCCGCCCGTTATTGAGGCCGATATACAGGCGCCCATCATCCAGCAGGAAGCCGCTGACGGACCGCCGGTAATCCGCTTTACCGATATAACACGCCAATCCGGTATCGACTTCAAGCATGTTAACGGTGCTTATGGAGACAAGTTGTTGCCCGAAACCATGGGTGGTGGTGTTGCTTTTATTGACTATGACAATGATGGTGACCAGGATCTGATCCTGGTGAACTCACGTAACTGGTCTATGCATACATATGCAAAAACTGAAGAACAGGCAGCCACTACACATCTTTATCAGAACGACGGCACAGGTCAATTTACCAATGTATCCGCACAATCAGGCCTGGCGCTGTCAAGTTATGGCATGGGTATCGCAACTGGAGATATCGACAATGACGGCTGGACGGATGTATACATCACGACACTTGGCAAGAATCATCTATTTCGAAATGAACAGGGGCGTTTTGTAGATATTACAGCTGATGCAGGCGTCGCAGGTACAGAGCATGACTGGAGTACAGCAGCATTATTCTTTGATTATGATAATGACGGTGATCTCGATCTGTTTGCGGCCAATTATGTTGAATGGTCGCCGGCCATTAATCGCGAAATGGAATTCAAGGTAACCGGCCTGGGGCGGTCATACAGCGCACCTTTGTATTACGCCGGTGCTTATTCGCGTCTATACCGAAACGAAGGTAATAACCGTTTCACCGATGTGTCAGAGTCAGCAGGAATCACTGAAAAAGGTAAAACGCTTGGTGTAACCGCGGTGGATTATGATCTGGATGGCAGGCTCGACTTATTCGTTGCTAACGATACGACACAGAATTTTCTATACCGTAATACAGGTGATGGCAAGTTCGAAGAGAGCGGCATGATTGAGGGTATTGCTTTTGACAGGCATGGTAAAGCGACCGGTGCAATGGGTATCGATGCTGCCTGGTATCGTAATGATGTCGAGCTGGGTGTGGCTATTGGTAACTTCGCTAATGAGATGAGTTCGCTGTTCGTAACTATAGACGGCAAACCGCCGTTTGCTGACGAAGCACTACTGCAAGGCCTGGGTGCGAGTACCCGACTGGCTTTAACTTTTGGCGTTTTCTATTTTGATGCTGACCTGGATGGTCGGGTGGATCTGCTACAGGCAAATGGCCATCTCGAGCAGGACATTAATAACATACAGCCTAGCCAGCAGTATGAACAGCCGGCGCAATTGTTCTGGAATTGCGGTGAGGATTGTGTCAATCGTTTTCAGCTGGCTGATGATGTTGGTGATCTCGATGTGCCCATGGTCGCACGTGGCAGTGCGTATGCTGATATCGATAATGATGGTGATCTTGATGTCATAATCACGCAACCGGGGCGTAGTCCGAAGCTGTTCAGGAATGACCAGGACCTTGGGCATCACTGGCTTCGTGTATTGCTTGAAGGTAGTGCAAGTAACCGCAGTGCAATCGGTGCAACAGTGGTATTGACTGCCGCAGGCGTGACGCAGAGGAAACAGGTCATGCCGGGCCGCAGTTATCTATCGCAGGTTGAAATGCCGCTGGTGTTTGGGCTGGGTAACAGTGACAGGGTAGATGATCTGACAGTCACCTGGCCTGGCGGAACACAGCAGAAAATAACCATCGACCAGGTTGATACTGTTGTGCATATCAAGGAGTAAGCTGTCATCAAGATGAGAAATATACAAAAATATCTCGCGGCCTTGATGATAGCTGCGCTGATTCCTGTTTCAGTTAACGCAGATAACTTGAGCCAGTTGCCGCAAGCCTGGCAGCAACGACTGGTAGTCGTAGCAGAGCCTGATCTTTCTAAATTGACAGAGGAAGAAAAAAAACGGACTACAGATATTCGTCAGCAGATATCGACGTATCTTGGTAGTCCATCTACAGACGACAAGGCGATTGCCTCGCTGTACGGCGACCTGGGTGTTATCTACCAGGCCATTAATCTTGCTACGCACTCTGAACACTGCTACATCAACGCCAATGTGCTTGATCCAGGTGAATTTCGCTGGGCCTATTACCTGGCTTACCTGACGCATAACAATGGTGATTTGCAGAAAGCACTGCAGCGATACAAAAAAGCAGACCGTATCAAGCCCGGCTATGTGCCTTTGCAGTACCGGGTTGCTGAAATCTATCTTGAATTAAACCAGCTGGATAAAGCGGAAACGATATTCAAGGAGCTGCTGAAGCAGAAGGAAATGGCAGCAGAGGCCAATGCCGGTCTTGGGCAAATAGCCTATCTGAAACATGATCATGATAACGCTATCAAATATCTGGAGCGTGCGCTTGAGTTGCAACCCGAGGCTGCTAGTCTGAACTATCAACTGGGCCAGGCATATCGCAGTAAAGGTGATATGGAAAAGGCGCGACAGCACCTGAAAAAATTCAAGGATTTGGAACTGGTCGTATACGATCCGATGGTGCATGAACTGGAAACCAAACTAACGCCTTCATTGATGATCTTTGTTGATGCGATGAAGGCGGTACAGAGGAAGGATTATGGGGAGGCGATAGAGCACTTCAGTAAAGGACTGGAGTTATTTCCATCGAATGCATCAGCTCGTACCAGCTATGCGCGTGCGCTTTACCTCAATGGCGACAAGGAAGCTGCGCGCAAACAACTGGAAAGAGCACTGCAGCAAATGCCGGACAAAACCATGACCTTGTTTCTGCTGGCTGTACTTGACGATGCGGCGGGTAACACGGAGCAGGCACTCAAGCGTTATAACCGGGTTATCGAGCAGATGCCAGACCACGAAGGCGCACATTTTTACCTGGGTAACCATTACTTGAGTACTCAGGATTATCAAAGTGCGGTCAGACACTATGATGCCTCACTCTCAGGCGGCTCGAAGAACAAGCTCGCCGTTATTTACAGACTGGTTGCATCTGTTGCCCAGGCGTCCTCGCAGCGGGAGGTCGCTGGATTGCTCATGGAAGTCAATCATAAACGACCGGGTATTTATCCATTGATGCGCTTGCAGATACTGGTGCTTGCACTGAGTAAAGAGGCGCGAGACCTGGACACTGCCAGAATGCTTGCAGAAAAGATGGTTCAACAACAACCGGCACCGGGGAATATTGAATTACTTGCTATTACCTATGCTGCTGAAGGCCGCTTTGATGAAGCCAACAGGCAAATAGAGCGGGTCAACGCCATGCTGGCACAGATGCCTTATGCCGGTGGCAAGAAACTGCAGTCCCCCTTCACTCGCCTGTTCAGGGAGCAGCGTTTGCCACCATTGAATATGGAGCGTGAAATACGTCGTCTGATGCCGCCGGCTACAGACCCCGTCGTCGCTTTTCGCGATTACCCGGATCCGCGTCCGGTGATGTAATCATGGTTCAGCATTACGCAATGGCGTCGTAGCTGACCTCGGTGATCAGGTAGGACGCTTCACCCTCGGGCAGTTTCAGTTCAAATTCATCATCCAGTGATTTTCCGAGCAATGCCTTTCCCATGGGTGAGTCCATGCTGATGTACTCCGGTTTGAAATCGAACTCATCAGGACCAACGATCCTGTAAATGGCCTCGATGCCGGCTTCATCCTCGAGTCGCACCCAGGCGCCGAAAAAAACCTTATGCTGATCATCGGGAATGCGATCGACGACCACTATTCCGTCGAGGCGTTTTCGCAGGTAACGCACCCTGGCGTCGATCTCGCGCAGCTCTTTTTTGCGGTAGATATACTCGGCATTTTCCGAGCGATCGCCTTCAGCTGCAGCGGCCGCCAACGCTTTGGTGACTTCAGGGCGTCTTTTTTTCCACAGGTTATCCACTTCCTCCACAAGTCGTTGTTTTCCTTCAGGTGTTATATATTTGGATGATGCTGGCTGAGGAGGGCGATAACGTCCCATATGAGACCTCTAAATGACTGATAATAAAGATAAAGATGCTGATTTTAGCCCTGATTTGAACAAATTGCCTGCCTGGGTGCGCTGGATTGCGCAGGACGCTGATGGTACCTGGTGGGCGTACGAACACGAGCCCAATATGTCGGATTCTGGCTGGTATGAGAACGAGGTTGGCCAGAGTCTGCGTCTGGGCAGGGGATTGAATAATCCAGACTGGCAACACACGATTCAAGCCATAAAATGATTTAATCAACAACTTAGGTGTATATTCTAATAATTTATATAATAATGTGCTATAACTTAGTCAGGGTGACTACCCGTCATAATAATAACTACAAGACTGGGGTTTCGACATGAATATTAAAAATCTACAACAGGGTGCAAAAGCCAGGATTAAAACTACAGGGCAAGTGGTTGAGATCAAGCGAGTCAGCACACATGGTTTTTCAATTGTCCGCTTTAAAACGGGTGGGGATTACATGGTGTTGAATGAGCGTCTGGAATCAGCCCAGGCTGATCCGGTGAAACACTGATATCAGCCATTAACAGGTAGCCGATCTGAGGGTCGGCTACCTGCAGTCCTGGTGGTGATTGCCGGTCGGATCCATAAGTATCTTCAATCACCCCTTCCTTGACATCACCCGGTCGCGGGTGTGCACTAGTAACTGTGGTTTCCAATCCACCAATTTGGGGGTCTTACAGTTATGATGCAACCTGATAAAAGCACCCGGCATCAAAAAGTCGAACGCCGAAAACACTGGCGAGATCGACGTTGTACACCAGAAAGGAGGAATCCCGAACGTTTGCAGCACATGGAATATGAGTGCCGAAGCGGGATACCGCGACGCAAGTCAGATCTTGCCGATGTGCTAACCGAGGGTGAAGTCTGGTGGGAAGAGGACGTTAATTACATTTAATCGTGGTAGCCGTATAAATTGTACTTATACATCTTGCAGCATGGCGATGCTGTCGATAAATCGATAGATCCAGAACGCCCGCTTTCACAACAGGGAATCGATGATATTCAGCACCTGGCCTGGCGAATGCAGACCATGGGTGTTCAACTCGCTCATATTTTTCACAGCGGAAAGTTACGAGCCGAACAAACGGCCGAGATCATTGCACAGGAAGTAGCGCCAGCGGTACAGCCCCTTCAATTGAATGGGCTCAATCCGAACGATGATCCATCAGGCATTGCTGAAGACATCGGCAAGATGGCTGACAATATCCTGATTACCAGCCATATGCCGTTTGTGTCCAGACTGTGTTCCCGGTTACTTGCCGGACATGCTGATATTGAGTTCGCCTCTGAGCCAGGGACGTTATTCTGTCTCGAAAAACAGGGCAAGCATTGGCGCCTTGTCGGCATGATAAGGCCAGATTTTAACTAGGCTCTGGTTACAGCTGATAAATATAACCAGTACATAAGTTCACGAAAATAAGCACCATTATTGTGCAGGCCTTGCACTCATAGTGCGTTATCTGCGGTTTTGTCTTCACTTGTGTCAATTAATCAATAAGTTACGATTGGCATGCTTGTTGCTTTCTATGTTTCTTATACATCACTTTAAAACCTTTTGGGGTGTCATAAGGGGGAAGCATTATGTCAGTCGCAATCGACCACGGTTACCTGCCGGCAGGTAAATACATTATCAATCATGACATCATGAACTGTACCGCTGAAGGTGTTGCTGGAAATTTTCTTTATTCCGGTCGTGCACTGGGGTTGTCAGAGCCATGGGATATTATCCAGCTTCATCCGAAGCTAAAACCACTCTGGTCTGATATCAAAGCGCATTACAACAGAATCGGTCTTACACACAGTGAGAATGTCATATGGGATCTTAATCTGAGACAGCTCGGTAAGCATATCGGCCATTCACCTTCGGTGTTTTATTTTGGGCCTAATGAATGCAAGTATTGGGGTGATCATGAATGGTTACAGACAGTTGAATTCATTAATTCCAAGAATAATTTCATGAAGCTCGCGCAAGAGCTCGGTGTTGATGTTCCGCAAACGGAGTGTTTTGAGAATGTTGTTGAAATAAGCATGAGAAATATCGATGATTTCGTATATCCATGCTATTTGAAGGCGGCAATTTCAGTTTCAGGCGTGGGTATATACAGGTGCGAAGACAGGTACGAGTTACTCGAGGCAATGGGTCACTTCGATGATGAGACCCCGGTTCAGGTACAGGAAGAAATAAAAACCAGCACTTTTCTGAATATGCAGTATCGGGTTATTGGTGACCAGGTCGTTCGCCTTGCAGCAAGTGAACAGATACTGGATGGATTTGCGCACCAGGGGAATCGCGTTCCGGCGAGTCATGAGCCCTGGAAAGCTATAGACAATATGGCTTACTGGCTGGTTGAGCATGGTATGAAAGGGATTTTTGCCTTCGATGTCGCAGTTGTTCAAACAGACAGGGGGCTCCGTTTTCCGGTGATTGAATGTAATCCGCGGTTCAATGGAGCGAGCTATCCAACCATGATTGCACAGAAATTTGATATCCCTGAATGGAGTGCGATCAGCCTGTCGGTTAAGTATCGAAATCTTGCTGATATTGATATTCAGGATGTTGAATTTGATATGAAAACAGGTGAAGGCGCGATCCTTGTTAATTGGGGAACTGTGCTGGAAGGAAAATTGATGATAATGTTGGCTGGCTCGCGCGAATACCAGGATGCGCTCGCTTTAGAACTGAAAGCAAGACTTTGTTAAGTTCAAGGCTTGCAGCAGGCAAATTCAGCCTGGTATAGCCAGCAAAGATTATTTCTCTATGAATCAGACAAGTAGCTATTCAATAATGGTGCATGGAGGCGCCGGTGCACTGGATAATGTTAAGGATAATCGAACAGCAGTGCGATACCTGGATAGCATTCGCAGGGTATTAGAGCACGGCAGGGAAATAATGACACTCGGCGGCTCTGCATTGCAGGCAGTTGAAGCCTGCGCGGCATTGCTGGAGGACGATCCTGTGTTCAATGCGGGATGTGGTTCGGTACTCAATGAAAATGGCAAGGTGGAAATGGACGCCGCTATTATGGATGGTCGCGATCTCAGTGCAGGTGCAGTTGCCGCCGTAGATAATATTGCCAATCCAGTGCAACTGGCTCGTTTTGTGCTCACCGAAAGTGAGCATGTCATGCTCATATCAGAAGGTGCCATGCGATTCGCTGACCATTGCGGAATGGACAGGGTGCCTGAACATTATTTTTATACCCCTGATCGTGTCGAGCAGTTAAAACAGGCCCGCCTAAAACACAAGATCATGCTTGATCATGATGATACTGATGTCGATAGCGAAGACCAGAAGTATGGCACTATCGGTGCGATAGCGCGTGATCCTTTTGGAAACCTGGCTGCAGCCACCTCCACAGGTGGTATCGTGAATAAGAGAATGGGCAGGGTAGGCGACTCGCCCATAGTAGGTGCTGGTGTATATGCAGATAATGAAACCTGTGCGGTTTCCGCAACCGGTTATGGCGAAGATTTTATGCGATCGGTAATCGCCAAAACTATCTCTGATTTCATGTTTATGAAAAATATGAATGCTAAAGAAGCAACGGAAGCTGGAATTGAGTATCTGACCAGAAAAGTAAGTGGTCGTGGTGGTGTTATTGTTATTGATAAAGATGGTAATTGCTCAAGCGGCTTGACTACGAAGAAGATGATACACGGCTGGATCGAGCATGGTGGTGAAGCCATGGTCAGGTTCTGAATATTTAACAGTAATTTGCTGATCAAATAGTATTTTTCCTTTAGCATAATAAAGCGCTGAATCCTCAATCAGTGCAAGTCCAGGCGTAAACCACAAATCTGTCATCACTCGCTTACGCAACTGGTTTTATTATGCAATGGTATGCATGTTAGCGTAAGATTTATAATCCTTGTTCAGTCCTGGTACACTTTTTTGCATTATGTCCTTGAGAAAAAACCACATAGCGCATCACTTGCTTATATTTACGCTGTTACTGAGCGTGATCATTGGAATTAGCGTCAAAGCAATCGGTGCTAATCAGCCTGCATCAGTTAATACGAAGGAAATGGGGTCGGATGAGGGCAGTGAAACACTGTTAACAGTTCCTTTCATTACTGTGCGTGAAAAAACAGGCAGTGATAAGGTGTCTGAATATTTCAGTGGTGAGCGCGGCTCATTCCACGCCGGTTATTGTGATATCACCACTACCTGGCTTGACAGGCTGAAGCTATTAACGGACAAGTTGCCGTATTTCCCTGAGGAAATTGTGAATCTCAGCGCTATCAGGGAAGTGCCTGTTGAAGCTCTTTTGCAGGATTTGAATAACACCAGGCAACAGAGGCGACCAGTTGTCTACCTGCATGGTTTTTATATTGATTTTGCAAGAGGATGCAGACGCGCTTCCCTGTTTCAAAGATCTGCTGATTTAAATGGACGTTTTCTGTTTTTTAGCTGGCCATCTGATGGCGCCATAACGAATTACACCCGGGATGAATCTGACCTTTACTGGAGTGTTGAGCCATTGCGGCAGAAGCTTTCACGACTTGTAAATCAGTTTGGCGCGGGCAATATCGATATTGCAGCGCATAGCCTGGGTACGCGTGGTGTTATGCTTGCTATGGTTATGATGGCGCAAGCGAATAAAGACAATAAACCTGTATTCAACCAGGTTGTATTGATGGCGCCGGATATCGATGAAGGAATCTTTCGCCAATACCTGCCCATGATTAAACCACTGGCTAATAACATAACGGTTTATGTCTCAGACAATGATCAGCCCCTGGCCATCGCAAGGCAGGTACATGGGCATCCGCGCCTGGGGGAATCGGGCGAACATCTGGATGGTTTGGACGGGGTAGAAATAATCGATGTTACCGATATGTCCGTGCGCGCACCATCCGGGCATGTTTACCATTTATATAATGAAATGGTTATTGAGGATGTTGCACAGTTATTAAACGATAACAAACGCGCCGCAGAACGAATTAACCTTAAGCAGACTGGCAACAACTACTGGCGCTTACAGCCACCAGCACAAGTTACTCAATAAGCGTTGTTAAAACTAAACGACCTGTTCGTTGGTTTTGACCTTGAAGAAGATCGCATAAAGCACCGGTACAACAATCAGGGTCAGTATCGAGGCAAAGCCCAGGCCGAACATGATAACCACGGCCATATCGAGGAAGAAGACATCGGTTAATAGTGGCACCATGCCGAGGATGGTTGTGCTCGCAGCCATTAACACCGGCCGCATACGTGAAACTGCAGAATCAAGAATGGCCTGGTAAGCTTCCTTGCCGGACGCACTTTGCACATCGATTTCTTCAATAAGTACGATAGCATTCTTGATCAGCAGACCGGTCAGGCTCAACGCCCCCAGCAGGCCCATGAAGCCAAAGGCTACATTCATGGATAGCAGCCCAACCGTAATGCCGATAATAGCCAGCGGTACCGTCAACCAGATGATCAACGGCTGGCGTACTTTACCGAATAACAGGATCACAACAATAATCATGGTCAGGAAGCCGGCAGGCAGGGATTTGGCGACGGCTTCGTTGGCATCACGCGAGTCTTCCCATTCACCACCCCACTCCAGGTAGTAACCAGGTGGCAGTTCTACATCTTCTATCTGGGGACGTAAGCGATCGAGCAGCGGTGAGGCCAGCCCTTCGCGAGGATTACACGATGGCGTGATCGTGTAGATGCGGTTACGTTTTCGAATCTGTGCATCTTCCCAGGTCCTTTCGAAACCAGAAACAACCTGCCCAATAGGCAGGGTGTAGTCCGTCGTTGGTGAAGTGACAGGTATGTCGCGCATGGATCTAACATCGGTGCGTTCAGTTTCTGAGGGCCAGATTTTTATGGGCAATAAACGAATACCATCGCGGTAAAGACCGATCTGGGAGCCATCAAAAGCGGTTTTTAATGCACTGCTGACATTGTCACGTGTAATGCCAACCTGGCGAGCAGCTTGTTCATTAAACAGGGGTTTGGTGACGAGTACGGGTTGGCGCCAGTCATCGCGGATATCTTTTGCCATGGTATCTGCTGCCATGATCGTTTGTATCTCGGCTGACAGCTTGCGTAGCATAGCAGGATCCGGACCGCTGATGCGCGCCTCAATCTTCGCATCTCTGCCTGGGCCGATGCGCAGTGCTTTGGTTTTCGGCTCGGAATTCGGGAAATGTATTGCCACATAATCCTGCAGGCGTTTTTCGACAACAGGAATCTGCTCACGTAAATGCGTGGTTATGATGATCTGTCCGTAAGCACCGGTAGGTGACTGCGGATCATAGACCAGGGTGAAACGTGACGCACCGCCACCGGTAAATGAAGCGGTGCTCTTAACCTCTTCCATTTCGAGCAGGAATTGCTCGATCGCGAGCACATCTTCGCGTGTTTTGCGAATATCTGTGCCCTCGATGTTCCACATATCAAAGAAGAACATGGGCGTATTCGAATCCGGGAAAAAGCTGTTTTTGACATAGCCAAAACCATACAGCGAACCGGCAAACATAGCGATCACCAGGCTGATAGTGATCCAGCGGAACTTGATTGCGCTATGCAGGAAGCCACGATATGCGCGGAAGACAATACCGCCGTAGGGATCAGCCTGGCCCTCACCGGATTTATCCGGTTTGATAAACAGGGTGCAGAATAGCGGGGTCATGGTGACTGCAGTAAACCATGACAACAACAGTGATATCAGGATCACCCAGAACAGTGAGTTGGCGAACTCACCGGTGGAGTCTTCAGAAAGGCCGATTGCAGCAAAAGCCAGAATACCAACAATGGTGCCGCCGAGCAGAGGCCACATGGTGCCGCCGACAGTATCACGTGCCGCCTTGAGTGGATCTGTGCCGCCGCGAATTTTTACCAGCATGCCTTCTGCAACCACAATGGCATTATCGACCAGCATACCGAGTGCAATAATCAGCGCGCCCAGCGAGATGCGCTGCATGTCGATACCAAAGGCATTCATGAACCAGACAGTTGCGAGTACCGTGAGTAGCAAGACGGCACCAATGATCAGACCGGTAGTCAGACCCATGAAGAACAACAGTACGACAACGACTATCACCAGCGCGGCAATTACATTCTTGACGAAACCGGTGACAGATTCATCAACGATCTTGGGCTGGTTATAGATGGCGTTTAGTTCCATGCCGACGGGTGTTGATGGAAGCAGTTCATGCAGACGTTTATCGAGCAACTCGCCGACGGCCACCACATTCTCACCTGGCAGGAAGGAAATGCCGATGGTTAAAGCCGGTTTACCATTAAAAGTATTAAATTGCTTGGGAATTTCTTCATAAGCACGATGTACGGTTGCGACATCTTTAAGGCGTACGAGGCTGCCATCTTTGCCGCTGATGATCAGGTCGCCAATCTGCTGTGCAGATGTGAACTGCCCGGTTGGATTAATACGTATGTATTGATCACCGACACGCACATTACCGGAATCTGACACGATGTTTTGTGATGCGAGTTTATCCGCGAAATCAGCCCCGGTTATTCCAAGCTTGGCCATGGTCGTGCGGTTCATTTCGAGGTATACAACTTCTGGTATATCACCATCGATAACAATCTTGCGTACCCCGGGTACGAGTAACAGTTGTTCTTTGAGCAGATCAGCAAAGTCTTTTAACTCGCGGTAGGTGTAGCCATCGCCGGTCAGTGCCAGGAACAGGCCATATACATCACCGAAGTCGTCGAACACGATGGATGTTTGCGCGCCGGGCGGTAACTTGGTTTGCACGTCATTGACTTTACGCCGTACCTCATCCCAGATTTGTGGGAACTGGGGCTTCTTGAACTTTTTCTTTATCTTGACCGTGACTTCTGAAAAGCCAGCCTGCGAGATGGATTCAACACGCCACAGTTGTGACAGTTCCTGGATGGCATTTTCTATATGGTAGGTGACTTCACGCTCGACTTCTTCTGGCGTAGCGCCTGGATAAAAGGTATAGACTTTCGCGTCCTTGATGGTGAATTCAGGGTCTTCGAGTCGACTGATGTCCTGTAGTGCAGAAAAGCCACCGGCCAGAAACAGGATAACCAGAAGCCAGGTGGTGACTTTGTTCGTAACCGAATATTCGCCGATATTCATTCTGTGATTTCCCTGGGCTGGTTATTCAGGCTGTTCACCGGTTTCAAGCAAGGTGACTTGCATGCCCTCGCGCAGGAATGAAGCGCCGGCTGTCACGACACGCTGACCAGGATTTAGTCCCGTGACAGTGACGGCCTCCTTGGTCAGGAGTTCTAATTTTACCGGCACGGGACTGACCGTCATGGTGTCTTCGTCCACCAGCCAGACCGTTGATTGTTTGTCGGTGCTGGAAACGACAGCGGAGAGTGGTAATTCAATTGCTTCTTCCCCTCCGGTCTCACCCGGGAAAACTTCAGCGAATACGGTTGCGGTCATGCCGGGCAGCACGTTATAGCCTTCCGGATTTTTCATCTTCAACGTGGCCTGAAAGGTGCGCGTATTAACATCTGCCTTGGTGGCGATTTCCTTTAAAGCCAGTGGGAATTTCTGCCCCTTGATTTGATCGAATACAGCATAAACAGAACGTTTCGGCTCGCGTGTTTCGGATTTGGCCGTATCTTTATGTTTGCGCAGCATGATCATGATGGTTTCAGGGATGTCGATCTTGATTTCTAACTCGGATACATCCTGCAGCAGAAGAACAGCCTGCCGGGGAAATACTTCCTCAAAGTTTTCTACATAGCGCTTGGCGACGAAGCCGTCAAACTTTGCCCGCAACGTGGTGTAACTCAGATCCTGTTCAGCCGCGTCAAGGTTGGCTTTGGCGGTGTGGTACTTGGCTCGAATGTTGTCGTGATCGACCCTGGAGATGGCATTTTTTTCGAGCAGCTCCTTGGCGCGATCATAGTTTGCCTTGGCAGTGTCGTAGCTGGCTTTTCTATCATTGAGTACGATCTGGTAATCCCTGGGATCGAGCGTGGCCAGCACCTGGCCCTGTTTAACGTTCTCACCTTCCTTGGCCGGCAGGGTGTTGAGCTTGCCCCTGACCCTGAAGGATATCTCAGCTTTCTGAATGGCATCAACCACGCCCGGGAACTGGCGTTGATCGCCTGCTGCAAGACCACCAATCAGCATGGTTTTAACCGGGCGCGATTCAGGTGGTGGTAATGGTGCTTCTTCACTACAGGCAAGTAGTGACAGACATAGAGGTAACGAAGCCAGGATTAATAGAGATTTAATGCCTGGGTTCATGCCAGCAGTCATGCCAGTAGTCATAGATTTAGTCCTCTAGTTTTTAGGAATGCGCTTGAACATCTGGGTGACGGCGTAGTCGATACGCGTGCGTATTTCTTCCTCGCTTCGCTCGGCTTTGGCCTCGCCCTCGGCGATGCCTATCCAGGTCAGGAAGCCAGTCTCTGCATCAGCCATAACGATGACCAGGCCAGCTTTCGGGATATTGGCCAGTACCGGTTCTTTGGCTTCGGGATTTTCCTTGATATCAAGGCTGCTCATGTCAATGCCCGCGGCAAAGGCAATATACATGTCCGGGTTGCTTGTTACTTCTGTCATACCGCGCTTGCGTAATTCGCGATTAACGATAAAGCGCACTTCGGAGTCGATATCAATATCTTTGGGTTCCCACTGACCTTCGGGATCATACAGAATCTCTGCCGATGCGAGCCAGGCGTAATTCTTGTATCCGGAAAAACTGACCTTGGGATCCGCCTGTGCTTCGACCTTGATGTCCTGGGTAACGGTTGCGCAGGATGTAAGAAAGAAAACCAGGCAGAGAGAAGATATTACGGTTGCAACATATCGTAGCGCATTCATTAGCTTTCCCTTTTATTGTGTCGTTGTTGGATTCAATTCTAACACTCGCAAGTCTATGTGAAACAGCGATATATCGCTTTAACAGATAAAGAAATACTTACAGTAAGCGAATACCTTCCAGTAACAAATTACCGGCAAATAATAGCAACACAATAGACAGGGTTTTGAGTAAATAATGGTAAGCTCGCCGACTGAAGCGTGATCCGAGTGCGCGCAGGCTGCCGGCCAGAAGTATCTTGGTTGCGGACAGGGTTAATAAGAATATGATGATAAAGCTCAGCCCCGCCGCCAGCGTTCCTTGCGTCATATAAACACCGCCCACGGTGCCCCAGAAAATATAGGGTGCTGGATTCAGCAGGTTAAGTTTAACCGCCGTAGCAAAACTTGCTGGTGAGGAAGACTCCGAATCGGGCTCAACGTCCTTGATAAGCAGCCTGATTGCGATGAAGGCCAGGAATGCTGCACCAACGATGGATAATGTTGCGATGAAAAGGTCGAACTGCTTGAAGTTGGAGATAATATAGTAGCTTGTGATGATGATAGGGCCGTCCGATGCAAAAGGTGCCAGGCTGGCGATAATGCCGGCACGCAGACCGTGTGATAGCGTCTGGTGAATGACGAAAATACTTAATGGCCCCGGCTTCAGGCCTGCAGTCAGTCCAAAAGTCAGTGCTGCAAGCAGAGTTTCTAGCAATTCTGGAACTCGTTATGAATCGGGTGAAATGTTACTTCAAGCTTCAGTTGTTGCCCAGTCAATCGCCCGGTCAAAATCGCTGTATGGAAAATGTTCGATCTCAGCAGAAACGAACAGGTCGGCGAATTTTGGTACCACGGAGATCAGTTTGCTGTCGGTAACAAAGGCGACTTTTCTGATATTTGCAACGTGTTGTTTAACGAATTGTATATGTGACAACAGGCCGGCCAGGCTGTCCCAGCCCGGAAAATCAGGTGTGTATATTACAAGCGCATTGAGTATGCCGCTTTCAGCAAGATAAGGATCAACCGCGGCTGAAAGTTTTGCAAAATCCTGCTCGGTCAGCGCATGCTGTGGTTTAACAATAACAATGCCATCATCTTTTCTGAGTTCGAATTCCATGGGATTCTCCAGTTACGGTTAGCTGGTGAGTAGCTTCAGCCATCAGCAGTTTTAATGTAGTCGCTTATGTTAACTTCATCGATCTGATCTGGCTCAAGGAACTGGTTTGCGTATTTCAGATAGACACCTGAGCTCAGAAACAGGTCGAACAGGTCAGGATCGATGTGATTGTCCTTTTTCATAAAGCTCATGATTCTGATTGACTCGCTCAGGGTCTTGGCTTTTTTGTAGGGTCGGTCAGAAGCAGTAAGCGCCTCAAAGATGTCGGCGATTGCCATCATGCGTGCAGTCAACGACATGTCTTCCTTTGTTAATCGCCTGGGATAACCCTTACCATCCATGGTTTCGTGGTGACCACCGGCGATTCCTGGCACCTCGCGCAAGTGCTTGGGATAGGGTAACTGCTCTAGCATCATGATAGTCTGAGTCATGTGGTCATTGATCTTGTAACGTTCTTCATCACTGAGCGTGCCCCGGCCAACTGACAGATTATAAATTTCACCACGATTGTATTTATATTCAGGCACATCGAGTTTGAAGCCCCATGGATTGTCTGCGGGCATTTTTTCGTAATCCTCGCGTTCGATAAGGTGCTCAGGCTTGTCGGCTAGCAGTTTCTCGGTAACAGGCAGTGGTTGTTCCTCACTACACTGCTTGCGTTGCGATTCTTCCCACGAGATGCCGATGCGGTCATCCAGCGTTCGTTCCCAGGTACGCTCAGCAATTTGCTGCAGCCGCTCTATCTTGTCATCGGCCATGAATTCACCACCTTCGTTGCATTCGGCAATAAAAGCATAGTCGTCATCAATTTGTTTAAGAGTGGCGTTGAGCTGGGATTCAAGTTCACTTCGATTGCTGCCTTCTGAAATCTGCTTCCAGAAATCAATAGTGGCATCACGTTTTAGCACCTCGAAGCGCATACGTACTTCATGTATGCGGTCGTAGATTGTTTCGAGTTTGGTGGCTTTATCAACCACGTACTCGGGTGTGGTTACCTTGCCGCAATCATGCAGCCAGCTTGCGATATCCAGAGCTTCCCATTCCTTGTCATTGAGCTGGAAGTTATCAAATGGTGGTTCTTTCGAAGCGCAGGCAGCCTCGGCAAGCATGCGGGTAATCTGCGGGACGCGTTGGCAGTGACCGCCTGTATAGGGTGACTTGGCGTCAATGGCCCCAGCTATCAGTTTGATGAAAGCATTCAGCAGTGCCTCCTGCATATGAAGCAACTGCCTGCTTTCCAGTGTAACTGCCGCAAATCCTGAAAGAGCCTGGATAAAAGAGATATTGGTGTCTTTGCTTTTATCAGCTATCTCATCTGCATGTGTGTAAAGCAGACACAGAATTCCTATAATTTCGTTGTTACGATTTGATAACGGTACCGCAATAACAGTTACAGCTTCTGCATCAATAGTGCTCAGTACCGGAGTAAGTAGCTGGCCTGAGTTTTCGTCAATTACAAAAAAACTGCTGACTTTGTTTTTGGTTGCAGAAATTAGTTCGTTGTCGTTATGTATGGGAACTTCAGGCAATGCGCTGATATCAACATCGTTTTGTGCGGGAGTACACATTACGCCCGGTGTCAGCGCGTCTTCAGTGTCATTCATCAGGTATGTAAGCACGGCATCTGCTTCACTGACCTCCATGGTTTCCCTGTTAATGCCATGTAGTAATGCATCCAGGTTTTGCTCATCAGCCAGTGATTTAATCATTTTGATGAAGCGATTGATCGTGGTCCGCATCAGCTCCATTGCCATGGATAGATCGTGAACTTCCTTGATATGGCTGTGAATATCAGGCTGTTGTTCAAAATCAAATCGGGATATGGCCTCAGCAGTATCAGACAGCTTGTGCAATGAAGTAGAGATGCGTTTTGCAACCAGCCATATAACAGGGATGAATAAAAGAACTGTAAAGACCGTAACGATCAATGACTGATTACGTAAATTTGAAGCTTCTCGAAGCAGTTCATCAACAGGCGATATGACCAGGGCGAAGAGATCAACCCCGCCAGGCTTGCCAATAATGCTTGCAGTACCTGTCCAGTGTTTATCGTTATACTCAAAATTGATCTTCTGTTCGATGGCCTCGATATCTTTGCTGAGGTGAGTAAGAACCTCGCTACCCAGCTGGTCGAGATCGGCGAGTTTAAAGTCACTGTCATTATTCGAAAGGATGACCTTGTCTGGATCTTTATATGCAAAAGTCTGTCCTTTTGCATTGATAAGTACGGCTTCTGTGCTGGGCGTTATCTGATATTTGTTAATAGTTTCGGTTAACTGGTCCAAAGTGATGTCAGTAGCAACGACTACGCCGGGTTCACGAGATTTCAGTTTGGCCGTGAGGCCGATTTGCCGGGTAAAATAGAATATATAAGGCTTGGTTGCTACTGGCTGGTGCGTTGCTTCCAGGTACCACAGGCGAGTCCTGGGATCGTAATCTGTAGGTTCGGCCGGATTACGCGAAATCCTGTCGAGGTCTTCATCAAGGTACAGGCGAGTTAACAGACGTTCGCCGTACTTGTCTGTTTCGATATTTTCGACAATAAAAGCTGCGCTTTCCGGTGCCTTGAGCTTGCTCTTGACGATGTCAGCATTTGCTGAGCGTACAATAAAGTAACCGCCATCAGGGTAAGCAATCTGGATGCTGGTTGCTGCAGGATTGTTTTTTAATGCAATGCTGATAGCTTCAAGGTGATCAAGTCGTTCATCAAACGATTTGGCCGTAGTCAAAGGTGAGATAGCGAGGATCTGCAGAAAGCTTGCTAATGGGGAATATGTTCCTCTGATATCGAGCTCGAGTTCGTCGGTGAGCTTGTTATAGACTTCGTCGGCCGATGCAAGCAGGATGTCTGAGGTCCTGGTGTAGTTCTGGTAAATAAGGATGGCGCCCATAGCAAGGATTAACAGGATAAACAGGACGCTGATAGTTATCTGAAGTGACCAGTTGTTGCTTTGCTGGCTCATCATTGTTTCCTTATATGATTATCTATGCCTGATACTTAAATCAGTTGAATATCAATATATCTGAACAAAACCGGGTTGCCTAGCTTCTGATCAGGTAAAAGTCTGTTTAAAGTAAACTTTCAACGGGTAACAGGCTTACCAGAAAAGCGCCAATACGTCTGGCTAAGCTGGTGTGAGGCTCCTTCTGATAGGTAACAGGCAGACTTTCATTTCTTGTATGCCAGAACAGTCGTTGTTTACCATTTTCATCGTTCGTGAGAACAATCTTGTAACTGTTCTCCAGGTCGGTAGATTTTGTGAAAAGATCGATCACCTGGTTTGCCAGTTCTTCACTATGTATCACCATGCCAATCTCTGTATTCAGGTTTCTGGAGCGAGGGTCAAAATTGGCAGAACCAATAAATACCTCCTTCTTGTCAATCACAAGATACTTGGCGTGAAGGCTAGCCTGTGAAGAGGACCTGAAGTATTTTTTGAATATACGGTTTGGACGTGCAGTTGGTTTAAGTTCGAACAGTTTAGTGCCGCAACGAAGCAATGCGGGCCTGTATTTTTCATAGCCTGCATGAACTGCAAAGACATCAGTTGCGGCCAGAGAATTAGTAAGCACTTGCACATCAATTTTTTTCTGGCGTAACTGCTGAAACATCGATATCCCGTCTTTGCCTGGTATGAAGTAGGGCGATGTGACGAGTATCTGATCCTCGCTTGCGTCTACGTAAGGAACAATGCTGGGTCCAACATGTGTAGTGCCGGGCTTGCCAGCAATCTTTTCAGGCCTATCGTAGAACAATTCAGCATCAGCCATGACGAAAGGTAATTTTTTCTCAATAAGGCGTTTCGAAAAGCCGGCATGACTGATGGTTTTAAAGTATTCACTGTTGGCAGATTCACTCCAGGCGTCGCGTAACTTCTTTTTGAATGAGATAAACTGTTTTGCAGCGATTCGGGTTTTGCTGATTTCGTTAACAGGAATCGCCCAGTTACTGCTCCAGTAGTCATTGAAGCTCTGGCTTATCTCATT
>JARFRD010000084.1 GCA_029287435.1 Gammaproteobacteria bacterium | reverse complement strand
GGAAAATACGATGGGCGGAAACGTGTCTGCAGTTCATCGTTTTCGAAGAAATTTTTCAGGAAGTCCGCGAGCGTACCCATCAGGTCAGAGAAGCTGACCTGCTCATCGACCAGCAGGCCTTCGACCTGGTGGAACATGGGTGTATGGGTCAAATCCGAATCGCAACGGTATACCCTGCCCGGCGCAATAATTCTGAGCGGTGGTGTATCACTTTCCATGTGGCGCACCTGCACCGGTGAAGTGTGCGTACGCAACAGGGTCTGCGCATCAAAATAGAAGGTGTCGTGCATGGCACGCGCCGGGTGATGCGATGGAATATTGAGCGCCTCGAAGTTGTGATAGTCATCTTCGATTTCAGGACCTTCCTCGATGGCGAATCCCAATTGAGAAAAAAGGTCTTCGATGCGTTGCATGGTACGTGTCACCGGATGCAGGCCGCCGTTAGTCTGGCCACGCCCCGGCAAGGTAACATCAATACGTTCGCTGGCCAGTCTGGCCTCAAGTGCGGCCTGTTGCAGCGATGATTTACGCGCTTCGATAGCCTGCTGTACAGCCTGCTTGGCCTTGTTGATATCCTGGCCGGCCGTCTTGCGTTCATCTGCAGGTAATGATCCCAGCGTCTTCAACAGCGACGTGAGTTCGCCTTTTTTGCCCAGATAGCTGACACGAATCTGATCAAGACCGTCCAGACTGTCGGTGGCCTCGATCTCCGAATGGGCCCTGGCTGTTAATTCCTGAAGATCCAAGTGATTCTCCCCGAATTTCCCGTTTCATCAAAAAAGGGGAAGCTGGCTTCCCCTTTTTGAACATGGTTGGCTAAGTGTTACTTAAGCTGCCAGCGCTTCCTTAGCCTTGTCTGCTAAGGCACTAAAGGCAGTCTTGTCATGTACGGCCAGGTCGGCCAGTACCTTGCGATCGATTTCGACATCGGCTTTGCTCAGGCCGTTGATAAAACGACTGTAAGACAAACCGCACTCACGTGCAGCAGCATTGATACGAGCGATCCACAGCGAACGGAATGTACGCTTCTTAACGCGACGGTCACGGTATGCATACTGACCAGCCTTGATAACAGCCTGGTTGGCAACGCGATAAACGCGACTGCGTGCACCATAGTAACCTTTCGCTTTAGCTAAAACCTTTTTATGTTTTGCTCTGGCCTGTACGCCTCTTTTTACTCTTGGCATGTCATTCCTCCTATACGTATGGCAGCATACGGTTCAGCATCTTGGTGTCATTGTCATGCACCACTGCATCATCACGTAGATGGCGTTTACGTTTTGTGCTCTTTTTCGTCAGGATATGACGACGGAATGACTGCGCACGTTTGAACTTGCCAGAACCCGTGCGACGGAAGCGCTTGGCTGCGCCACGGTTAGTTTTCATCTTAGGCATTTTGCCTTCTCCTGTATTTGCATTACTTCATCATAAGCTCGGTGTTCATCCTGAATCTTGTAACCGGCCTATCCGTTTCAATTGTTGTTATGAGATCCCTTGTCGTTTATCTGCAACCCATTGTAGTTAAACTCACCGCAGATAAACTCACTCGGGATGACAAAAAATCATTTAGTAATGATTTTTTGTCACTTGGCTTTTTTAGGGCCGAGTAACATAACCATTTGCCGTCCTTCCATATTCGGCATTTGTTCCACGTTAGCGACATCCTCCAGGTCTGCCTCTACCCGCTTCAGCAATTCCATGCCTAATTCCTGGTGCGCGAACTCGCGCCCTCTGTATCGCATTGTTACCTTGGTCTTGTCTCCGTTTTCCAGAAACTTGCGCAGCTTGCGCAGTTTGACTTGGTAATCACCTTCTTCAGTCCTTGGACGAAACTTGATCTCTTTGATCTGAGTCCTTTTCTGTTTCTTTTTAGACGCCTGCTGCTTCTTGCTGCTTTCAAATTTAAATTTACCGAAGTCCATGATGCGGCAAACGGGCGGCTTCGCGTTCGGCGATACTTCTACCAGATCCAGACCAGCTGCCTGAGCCTTAACCAGTGCGTCATTACTCGACATAATGCCCAGCTGTTCGCCTTCCTGATCAATTACCCGTATCTCTGGATAGGTAATGTCTCCGTTTAGAAGCGTCTTCTTAGGTGATGCGATATTCTATTCCTCCAAAACGGCATGACCGCGGCTCGCGATCTCATCGGAGAGCCTGGTAATCAGTGCCTCGACAGGCATGGATCCAAGGTCTTCACCGCTTCGCGTGCGCACGGCCACCGTGTTCGTTTCGAGCTCCCTGTCGCCGATAACCAGCATGTAGGGAACCCGCTGTAATGTGTGCTCGCGGATTTTAAAGCCGATCTTCTCATTTCTCAAGTCCAATTCGGCCTTAAATCCTTGTTCAGCAAGGCTTTGTTGCACATTTTTGGAAAATTCGGCCTGATTATCGGTGATATTCATGATCACGGCGTGTACGGGCGCCAGCCACAGCGGGAATTTACCCTCATGCTCCTCGATCAGAATACCGATAAAACGCTCCAGTGAGCCCAGGATAGCGCGATGCAGCATCACGGGTACCTGCTTGCTGCCGTCCTCGGCGATGTAGTGTGCATCCAGCCTGCCCGGCATGGAGAAATCCACCTGCATGGTGCCGCACTGCCACTGGCGACCGATGCAGTCTTTCAGCACGAATTCAATTTTCGGCCCATAGAAGGCACCCTCGCCTGGCTGCAATTTCCAGTCCAGGCCTTTGTTGTCGAGCGCGACTTCGAGCGCTTTCTCCGCCTTGTCCCAGGCCGCATCGTCACCAACGCGTTTCTCCGGGCGGGTCGACAGCGCCACCATGACCTCGGTGAAACCAAAATCACGGTAGACCTCGTACACGAGGTCGATGAATGCCGAAACCTCGTCCTGCAGTTGATCTTCAGTACAGAAGATGTGGGCATCATCCTGTACGAAATTACGCACACGCATCAGGCCATGCAAGGTACCGGAGGGCTCGTTGCGGTGGCAGGAACCGAATTCCGCCAGGCGCAGTGGCAAGTCACGATAGCTCTTCAGGCCCTGGTTATAGACCTGGATATGGCACGGGCAGTTCATCGGTTTGACCGCGTAATCACGGTTTTCCGAGTGCGTGGTAAACATCATGTCACCGAATTTGTCCCAGTGACCGGATTTCTCCCACAGGCTGCGATCGACCACCTGCGGTGTGTTGATTTCCTGGTAACCGTGCTGGCGAATCTTGTTACGGATGTAATTCTCCACCGTGAGATAGATCGACCAGCCCTTGTCATGCCAGAACACCATGCCGGGCGCTTCTTCCTGCGTGTGGAACAGGCCCAGCTGCTTGCCGATCTTGCGGTGATCACGTTTCTCCGCTTCTTCGAGGCGGTGCAGGTAAGCATTCAGCTGTTTCTTGTCCGGCCATGCAGTGCCGTAGATGCGCTGCAGCATCTCGTTATTCGAATCACCACGCCAGTAGGCACCGGCGACCTTCATCAGCCTGAAACCTTTACCCAGCTTGCCGGTACTCGGCAAATGCGGGCCACGACAGACATCGAACCAGTCACCCTGGCGATACACGGATACTTCTTCACCTTCCGGGATAATGTCTTCGATGATCTCGACCGTGTACTCTTCGCCTATGTCAGCGAAAGTCTTTTTCGCTTCATCGCGATCCCACACTTCGCGCACGATGGGTATGTCGCGTTTAACGATCTCGTGCATGCGCTGCTCGATCTTTTTCAGGTCATCCGGGGTAAAAGCTTCATCGCGTGCGAAGTCATAATAGAAACCGTCTTCGATCGCAGGCCCAATCGTGACCTGGGTTCCAGGGTAGAGTTCCTGCACGGCCTGCGCCATCACGTGCGCAGCATCGTGGCGTAACAGCTCGAGCGCTTCTTCGTCCTTGCTGGTAATGATCGCGATTTCTGCATCATTCTCGAGCAGGTGAGATGCATCCACCAGATTGCCATCGACACGGCCTGCCAGTGTCGCCTTGGCCAGACCCGGACCGATATCTTCGGCGACACCTAGAACAGTGACGGGTTGGTCGAATTCGCGCCTGGAACCATCAGGGAGGGTAATGATTGGGCTGTTAAGGGGCATATTGTTCTCCAGTGGCGACCACTACGAGAGGCCGCGTGTTCTATTCAGTGGCAAGTGGCAAGGGATAAGTGGCGAGGTGAAAGGCTTTTCCTCTTCCCTTGCCACTCGCAACTTGCCACTGTAATAACTGGTAGGCGCGAGTGGATTATGAAATACGTCCTGTATTTCACCCCTTCGGGGCCGCGCTCCGCGCGTTCAAATTCGCTCCCGGCGAATTTGTCGAACCACGTTCTCATCCATCCCGCTACCAGTCAGTTAACTGGTAGGCGCGAGTGGATTCGAACCACCGACCCCCACCATGTCAAGGTGGTGCTCTAACCAACTGAGCTACGCGCCTGCTGAGTCGTACAAAGCGGGCATTATAGGTTGTCAAAGAAGCATGTCAATGTATGCCTTTTACACCAGGCTATCTGAATGCTGGAAACCACCTGTACGAATTGGCCACGGCGCTAGCCCGGAAATAAAGACCAAATTGAAATAAGCAGAATACTAAAAACAACCAATACTGAAGAAAGAAATAGCGAGGGAGATAGCTTGATTACACGCAAACCAGTCCAGGATGATCTTTTATGCAGTAGCTATTCAGATAATCGACGTGTTGGAATAACTTCTCAGGCGAGTGCACTGCTGGCTGCCGAAGGCAGCAATCCCTCTTTATGCAGCTCAACGATAACGGTTAATGCATCTTTACCATGAAACTCATGCTTGTTTTCAATTCCACCTCGCAGAAAAAGTCGATGGCAAATCAGATTAATACGCCTTGGCACGCCACCACTGAATTTGTGTATCAGTCCGATAGTTTCATCTGAAAAAGACGGATCTTGTTTCCATCCAACTTTATGTAATCGATATTCAATATAAGCCCTGGTCTCATCCAGCTCAAGTGGCTCGAGGCGAGAGGCCGCAATAAGGCGCTGCTGCAATTGCTCCATACCTGGTGATCGAATTACATCCATCAAGGACTCCTGGCCTACAAGCAAAATCTGCAGTAAGAGCTGATTATTGTGTTGCAGATTAGAAAGAATTCTCAGCTCTTCCAGGGCTGATTCGGCAAGGGTCTGCGCCTCATCAACAATCAACACCGTCCGCCCACCGTGTTGAGACTGCTTTCTCAGAAACTGGATCAACAGGGCGAGTGGATTTACGTTAGCCAGGCTGCCTGGGTGCATACCGTATGCGTCCAGCACTCTTTCAACCAGTACGCGAGTATCTAAAGCTGTATTTGTGAGAGTGGCAACCTTGATAAATGTATCATCAATATCAGTGAGCAAGGTCTCGATCAGTGTCGTTTTTCCAGTTCCAGGCGCCCCGGTAATCGCCACGAAACCCTCGCCTTCTGAAATTGAGTATTTCAGATAAGCCATAGCTTCATCATAGGTGCGATGACCAAAAGCAAAACGATAATCAGGGCTTAACCGAAACGGTTGACC
>JARFRD010000082.1 GCA_029287435.1 Gammaproteobacteria bacterium | reverse complement strand
TCGACATCGCTGTCGAGCACGTTGTAGTGACCCATTTTACGTCCGGGTCGCGCTTCCTTCTTGCCGTATAAATGCAGCTTCGCATTGGGCTCGCTCAGCAACACCTCCCAGTCTGGTTCCCACAGGTCTCCCAGCAGGTTTACCATCACAATGGGTGATAACAGGCTAACGTCGCCTGGCGGCAGACCACATATGACCCGCGCATGCTGGGCGAACTGTGATGTGACACTGGCATTCAGCGTGTAATGCCCGCTGTTATGAGGCCGTGGCGCCATTTCATTGAATATCAGGTTGCCATCACTATCAATAAAGAATTCAACGGCGAGCACACCAACGTAGTCGAGGGTATCGACCAGTTTCAGCGCCTGGTCTCTTGCTTTTGTCAGAATCGCGTCATCAACACGTGCCGGAACAATCGTACAATCCAGGATACCGTTGCGGTGTTCGTTTTCACCGACTGGATATACCGCGGTCATGCCATCGGGATTGCGCGCCACGATGACCGAGACTTCCTTTTTCAGGGCAATTTTTTTCTCGAGCACGCATTCAACACCACCGGTCTGTTCAAAAGCCTGCTTTAGCTGCTCTACCGTTTCCACCACGAACTGTCCTTTGCCATCATAGCCCAGGGTTGCGGTTTTAAGGATTGCGGGCAACCCGGTTACGGCGACCGCCTGTTCAATATCCTCCACACTTAAAACAGCGTGACTAGGTGCTGGTTCCAGGCCCGCCTTTCTCGCGTATTTTTTTTCGCTGTTACGATTCTGCGCAATATCGAGCACATCAGCTGAGGGATAGACGGGCCGCTTCGTGGCCAGGTGGCGCATCGATTCAGCAGGTACGTTTTCAAACTCCGTGGTAATGACATCGCATTCAGCTGCAAGCTGATCCAGTCCTTCTGTATCGGTAAATGAAGACTGGATATGACGATGCGCAATACGCCCGGCCGGGCTGTTCGGGTCTGGCTCCAGTACCACCAGGCGATATCCCATAGTACGCGCTGCGACACAGAACATGGCACCCAGCTGGCCACCCCCCATGACGCCAAGCGTTGCTCCCGGAAGAATCGGTTTACTCACGGCGAGGTCGTCCGCTTTAATCTTGTGGAGGTAATGTCATTTCCAGCACTTTGGCATGCTGGTTGTTACGGAATGCCTCGAGTTTTTCAGCCAGCACTCTGTCATTCACCGCGAGCATGGCAACCGCGTACAGGGCGGCGTTTGCGGCACCTGCTTCACCAATTGCGAAGGTAGCAACAGGGATACCCCTGGGCATTTGCACAATTGAAAGCAGTGAATCCATACCCTTGAGGTACCTTGATGGCACGGGCACGCCCAGTACCGGTACCGTGGTTTTCGAAGCCAGCATACCGGGCAGATGGGCCGCGCCGCCAGCACCAGCGATAATACAGGCGATGCCTCGCTCTCGTGCACTTTCGGCATATTCGAACAGCATGTCTGGTGTACGGTGGGCTGAGACAACCTTTGCTTCAACATCAATACCGAACACTTCCAGCTGCTTGACCGCATTTTCCATCACCGGCCAGTCACTATTACTGCCCATTACGACACCAACTTTTGTTGCCGCCATTGCTACCCCCTCAATTTTTGGAGAGAAAAAACGCCAGATTCTATACGAAATCTGCCAATTTACGAAGTAATGAGCAGCATCATACACCCTGCAGCAATTCGGGTCAGACCATTAAAAATAGTCAGATCAGGCCTAATGCCGGTGTATATTTGCTATTCTTTACCAGGTCAACGAGTAGAAAATCACATCGGTGAATTAGAATGCATCTGTACAAAATTTGTACATTATTCTTTTTTTGTTTCTTTATAATACCGGGCGCGTACGCGGCTGAGGCACCGGACCTGACCAGGGGTAAAGTCATCGTTCCGGATCATATTCATGGCGTCAAGACAATGACGGCGGAACAGGTCATAGAATATGCGGTCAGTACCCCGGAATTGACCATCATCGATGCACGCATTCGTAAGGATCGTGACAACGGATTTATCGAGGACAGTATCAGCCTGCCTGATATCAATACTAACTGCGATACGTTGCAGGAAGTTGTTGAGGACAAAGACAAGCCACTGCTGTTTTACTGTAATGGCGTCAAATGCGGGCGCAGTGTTGTCTCCATCAAAGTTGCCAAGTCCTGCGGTTATACCAACCTGTCCTGGTTTAAAGGCGGCTTCGAAGAATGGAAAAACAAGGGATTCCAGTATGTAACTGATGAATAAGGCGACGGATACGAAAAGAACATAACTGCAATGCTGATAAACAAACTCACATTACAATCAACACTGGCACTCACGATATTACTTATCGGTCTTGTCGGATTGAGCCTGGTGCTCTCAACCGAGAGCACTTATCACGAGTTTGCCTTGCAGCACCAGGAAAAGGCCCTCGAAAATCTTATCGCAATCAAGGTTGATGACTTAACCAGTGAACTGGTGGAACACCAGAAGCAGCTCGCCTTTCGCCTGCAAGCCGAAGATCAGTTCAAGGACACTTATAATAACCGGGACATTACCAACCTTGTCTACTGGCTGGACCAGGAATTCAACCGCTACTTTGTCACCACAGGATTACTCAAGCTCGAAAAAATCATAATTTTTGATGAAGAACTGAACAAGGTAACTTCATCCGAGCGCGGCATTCCTTTAACCCGCTCGAGCACAATACCCTGTAGCGCACTGTCAGAATCAGTTAAAGCCCTTTCAGTTTCTAAACGCGTAAAACCGCACTCGCAAATCTGCAATTTTAACGGCAAACCATTGTTATCAACGTTGATCTCAATAGGCAGCCTGAGACCAAAAGGCTATATCCAGATTATTTCTGATCCTGCACACATGTTTGCCCATATCGAAAACGAACTGGGTACTCACCTTCAGATTACAGCTCCCGATGGACTTATCCTGCACCAGTCAAGCACATGGCCTGCAGAAGCAACAGGTAACCGGAACTATCTCTTCAGTAGCTATACAGTCAACACATCCAGTGGTGAACCTGCCCTTACCATAATAAGCGCAGCAAATATCAAAGGCTTTAATGCCCAGCTTGGTGCAAAACGTGCCCAGGTCATCGCCTTCGCGTTATTACTCATCACCATGGCCCTGCTTATCGCTCTCTATATTATGCGCAAGGGACTCAAGCCGCTGAAAGACCTTGAATCTGCTGCACACAGTATCGGTGAAGGCGCATTTGTATCAGTCGATGAAAAAGGTTTCCCGGAAGTTTCGACACCAATTCGCTCTTTCAACCACATGACTCATGAAATTCAGAGTCTGATTCAGAATCTGCAAAACGAAGTAGAAGAACACGAGCAGACAGAACTTAAATTACGCGATGCCAAGGAGCAGGCTGAACAGCACGCCCTGGTTGCCGAAAACCAGAAAAACTTCTCACAACTGACACTGCAGTCGATTGTAGATGCTGTGGTAACAACGGACACATCGGGTTACATCACTTCAATGAACCCAATGGCCGAGCAGCTTTCCGGATGGACAGAAGATGATGCCCTCGGCAAGCCCATGATCCAGGTCATGCATATGCTGTTTGAAAGTACACGCAAGCGTATTTACGATCCGATCGAAAATATCGAACACAAAACGGTACTCGATGAACCTGTCAGCGCAATCCTGATACAGAACGAAAGTGATGTTGAAACACCCATCGAATATATTGCAGCACCAATGCGCAATAACGCCGACGAGATCATTGGTATCGTCATTATTATCCATGACGAATCGGTACAACGCTCACTCAACAGGCAGCTGACATTCCAGGCAACGCACGATGCGCTCACCGGATTAATCAACCGTTATGAACTTGAACGCCGCCTGAAGAACATCCTCAATACACCTGCTTCTGAAGAACGGCCAAATACGCTCTGTTACATGGACCTCGACCAGTTCAAGCTGGTTAACGACACCTGCGGCCATACAGCCGGGGATGAATTACTGAAGCAAATTACCATGCTGTTACAGGAACGCGTGCGTGAGAAAGACACACTCGCACGCCTCGGCGGTGATGAGTTCGGTTTGTTGCTTGAGAACTGCGATATCCAGCAGGCACAAACCGTCGCTGAAGACCTGATCGAAACCATCAAGTTCTACAGCTTCAACTGGGATGAATACAATTTCTCTCTCGGCGTCAGTATCGGTATTGTCGCCATCACCAGTGACATGACTTCCGTCGAAGACATTCTGAAAAGCGCTGACTCGGCCTGCTACCTGGCTAAAGACAGTGGCAGAAACCGGATACAGGTGTACACCACCGAGGATGACAAGCTGATTACCCAGCAGCGTGAAATGCACTGGGTGTCACGCATCAACCATGCACTGGAAGAAAACCGCTTCAAGTTATACTTCCAGAAAATCCTGCCGCTAACTCAGCACGGCAGCAAGTTTATGCATCACGGTGAAGTACTGTTGCGCATGGTGGATAAGGAAGGCGATCTTATATCACCAAGCGCATTCATGCCCGCTGCCGAGCGCTACAACATGATCCGCATGATCGACGAGTGGGTTGTCGAAAACACGATTCAATGGCTGGCCAGGCGTAAGAAGAAGGTGCTGGTGTCTGTTAACCTGTCCGGCAAGTCGCTGTCAGATAAAAACTTCCTGAACTTTGTCGTTACCAAGCTGAAGGAATACAACATCAATCCGGAACTGGTTTGTTTCGAGGTCACTGAAACAGCCGCTATTAGTCATCTTACAACCGCGATTCACTTTATGACCGTACTGAAGAAACTCGGCTGTTCTTTTGCCCTGGATGATTTCGGCAGCGGGCTATCTTCGTTCTCCTACCTGACCAGTCTGCCGGTGGATTACCTCAAGATCGACGGCTCCTTTGTTGTCGATATCGATAAGGACCCAATGCACTATGCAATGGTCAAATCGATTAATGAAGTTGGCCAGGTCATGGGCATTCGCACTATCGCCGAGTACGCCGCCTCGGAAAACATTATCAACAGCCTCAAGGAAATTGGTGTTGATAACGCGCAGGGGTATGCCGTTGCCAAACCTGTTCCACTCGATGCCATCGATGACAACAACGT